>CBJLZK010000009.1:0-13449 GCA_966427515.1 uncultured bacterium
ACATATGCCAACAGAGGCAATCGCTGTCGGTACCTCGCCAATTGTTAGCCAAGCCAGCAGTAATGCAAAAACTGGCGACAGGCTCTGCAGTGGCAGCACTTTCGAAAGCTCGCCGTCTTTTATGGCGCGCCTATACAGGTATACATTTACGGGATAAAACGCTACGCCGGAAACCAGTGCCGGAACCCAAAACCTGACTCCTAAATGGAATGGGTTTAACATTTTTCCTGCCAAGAGCATGGCTCCCGCTACCACCGGCAGCGACAGGCATTGGGTCAGGAAACCGTAGCTAAAATGGTGTATATTCTTTACTGTTTGTTTTTCAAAAGGGCGGCGTGCAGCCGCAAATATGGCACTCAAAAGTGCCCACAAAATCCACATCACATGTTTCTTTCTGTTTAGTAATTATTGTTTGAAGAGAGGTCGCCCAGAGGCGCAATTAACCTAAACTTTAGCATAAGGTTAATAAAAAGTCAATCAACAAACAAAAAACTCCCCTGAAGTGAGGAGTTTAAATCACTTATGCTTGGAGGCGCATCGTGTACGCAGCTACCACTGAGAATACAGCATTCAATAGCACCTAAAGCGACCTTCATTACTCCTATTTAGCCTGTGACAAATCAGCTAAGATTAAAGGTTGAAGACAAATGTATCAACTGTATTCGGGTAAACCCAGCAAGTCATTTAACGAATTCGCTCTCTCGATTTCTTTTGGCAAAAATCGACCCTTACTGGAGGATAGCCTCTCCTTGGCATCTTCAAACGACATAAAATCTATGGAGATCTTTTCACCGGCATCCAACTGCTGACTCTGTTGGGTAATAAAATCGGTGGCCAAGAACATATAAACAAACTGTTCGATTTTATTATGAGGTTGTACGATATTTAATAGTTTCCAGGTTTGAAAGGTAAGACCTGTTTCTTCTAGGAGTTCTCGCTTAACCGCCTCTAGCTCATCTTCCTCGTCACGGTCATGTATCCCGCCAGGAATATCATAAAATAAACCCTGATTCGGTTGTTTTTGCTCAAGGACAACGATCTTATTATCTTTAACTGCTATCACTTTGACAGTGTCAGGGCGTTTAAGCATTTCAAAGGTGGTTGTCGTACCATCGAATAGTGTTTGCTCCCAATGGTAGACGTCATAAATGATACCTTTAAAAACTCGAGTGGCATTTTCGGGCACAAGTACAGCGCGCTTAGGGAGTTTAGACCTCATGTCACTACTATAACAAAAACACCTCATTTGAGGTGTTTTAAGCATAATCGGTTTTGGAGGGCCACCGTATACTTTTTTGGAACCCCAACTGTTTGATAACCTTATTGAAGACCTGGTCCTACTACACACCAGGTTAGTCGATCTTGGCGTGGAGTGCCGTGATGGCAAAGTCTATCTTCTAAGCTGATGTTACAGGCATAGGGTACTCAATAATGATATCTACAGCATACGATGCGGATCTCGTCATCAACAACTAGATATACTAAGCGATGTTCGTCAGTAATCCTTCGAGACCAGCTACCAGACAATTCATGCCGAAGTTGTTCGGGCTTACCAATACCGGAGAAAGGGTCACGCTGACAATCTTTTAGGAGTTGATTAATTTTTTTAAGTATTTGCTTATCGTGACTCTGCCAGTATAGGTAATCTTCCCAACCGTCACCAGTAAAGCTGATAGCTCTATTCATAGGTCGACAAGATCATGCTTCTCGACTTTGCCTTCGCGTGCCTGCTCTATTGAGCGCTGTAGCCGTTTGGCGTTAGCAGGACTTCGTAACAAGTAGTCCGTCTCTGCGTAGGAGTTATATGTAGCAAGAGGCAGGATAACTACTGAGACGTTGTCTGAGCGAGTTACTACCAGTGGTTCTTGATCTTGATCGATCTCGTCGATATATCGCTTAATGTCCTTACGAAATTTTGAGGTTGATGCAATCTTCATAGTACCTATTATTGTACACGATCTGGTACAATAATGTCAATATCTGAACCCTTGGAGGGCGTCGTACACGCTATCGCGACTCAAATACCGAATAACCTACGGCTATGTAGGTAGACTACTCAATGGCTTCTCCCAGTATGGCTTGTAGTGGATGGTTGACATTTCTTGCCAACGCGTAACCTGTAGCTCGTAGATGACCTTCTATTACTTCGGGTGGCTCACTATCTTGTCCAGATATCATAATGATAGGCGGCACCTCTTTGCCTGACTCAAAGTCTTGAGCCATTTCATAAAAGCGATCGTTAGGTACATCAAAAATAATTTTTCCATTTATGATGTTTCGGACAGCCTTTCCGATTCGTCTTGTGTTATTGGTAAGTTCATTCCAATAGCTGTAGTCAATGTAGCGTAATTCTTTAACTTCGTGTTGATTTAAGCTCACACGATACCAGTTATATTGATAAAGGTCGAAATCTAGCCAGCTATAGCCTTTTAAGATTTGTAACCGTGCCTCGTTCTCGGCCTGATTTTCTATGTTACCTTGCGTAATAATAGCTTCATGCTGACCCGCTTTCTGAAGAGAGGTTTTTAGATCGCCGCTGAAACGAGATGAGTACAACTCCGCGCGGAGCCATTCTAAAATAACTTCATCCGTACTGCTGTTACATATCCTTTCCATGACCATCTACTCAAACAAACTTCGGTGTGACTCGGTCCATTTGGCGTGTTGCTCAACGACTTCAAGGTCGCCATTGGCTACCCATTCAGCTTGAGGCTGTAAGCCTCGTTCGGCCAACTGCTTTTCAAATCCTGCGACCTGGCGCTGCATGGCAGCTACGTCCGTTACCACATCCCCAAGTTCAGTTAGCCCATAAGCTTCTGCAAACACCTCAATGCGATGCTTGCGGTTTGGTACTTCGGGGAAGTGATGCCACTTAAGTGTCGCTTCATCATCACGAAATGGCGCGCTGTACTCAAGCGCATACAATACATCAAACCTCGGTTTAGCTGGCACGACTAAATCCCAATCTACAATACCAATTGGCTCGTCGCCTTTCCATACGATGTTCCACGGCCCAAAATCACCATGGCACATGATCTCGTTATCTTTTGGAGCGCCAATTGCACAGGCCCATTCGGCATCAACTGGTGGCTTATAGCCCACTATAGCGTCATGATAAGCACGAAGTAGCTTAGCGAATTTACGCAGACCGTCATCGCTGATAATTTTGGTCCAAACATCTCCACCTGACTCACCATCAATATAGCTTAATATTTCGCGACCATCCTCATCAAATCCTAGAACTTTTGGCGAGTATGGAAAATGGACCGACTGTAGATAATTCAGTAAATCATGGACGGCAGGTGTCCAGTGATGTGTGGGTCGATGAACGGTGTTGCCAATGCGCTCAATGGGGCGATTCGGATTATCGTGTAGTAATTTGTTGGTCATTGATTTAAATCATAACATACTGCTTGCGTCAAAGGTCACAAAGAATAGCATAGCCAGGTGGGGTTCGAACACAAGTTAACAGAGATAAAGACAAAATAAAAGACTCCAGAAATAAATTCTGAAGTCTTTCTAATCTGTTATTTGCGATACTTTAATTTGGAGGGCCACCTGGGACTCGAACCCAGGACATTCTGCTTAAGAGGCAGACGCTCTAACCAGCTGAGCTAGTGGCCCATTTGAACGGAACGTATGTAATGATAGCATATCACCCCTGTTCTTGCAATACTTTATGCGCGAAAAGCTTGTCCGACAGGTGAGTACTGGGTTGCAGAGACAGGTGGCGCGTCGAGTGGTGTGACTAAATCGGACAGTTTCAGACAATCTTGGGGGCTTTGTAGTCTTTTCCACGTAGCCATAATACGTTTTTGCGTCATCTGTTACAATGTTGTCAGTGAAATTGCTTAACGGAAAAGAATTAGCTGGTTTTATCAAAGAACGCCAGGCCCACCAGGTGCGTGCTTTGCGCCAGGCCTGGGATGTCCGGCCTAAGCTGGCTATTGTGGTGACTGTCGAAAATCCAGTCATAGATGTCTATATGCGCATGAAGAAGCGCTACGGCAAAGACATCCTGATCGACGTAGACGTCCACAGGGTCAAGCAAGGCGATGTCCCGGCCACGCTTAAGGAGTTAAATGCCGACCCCACAGTGCACGGCATTATTATCCAGCTACCCCTAGAGGACCCTTCGCAGACCGAAGAACTTGTTAATTTAGTAGCGCCCGAAAAAGATGTAGACGCCCTAGGCAGAGATGCAGTGTTTGACCCTGCGACCCCTATGGCTATCTTGTGGCTGCTGGCAGGCTATAACATTGATTTGCAAGGCAAAAAAGTGGTGCTTGTAGGCCGGGGCAAATTAGTAGGCGCACCACTAGAGCGTATGCTCAAAAGCTCGGACATTGATGTGTCTGTAGCTGACCGCTCTACTAAAGACCTCAAGGCTGCTACTGCTGACGCTGACGTGATTATTACTGCTACTGGCAGCCCGGCAATCCTATTCCCAGATATGATCAAATACGGCGCTACGGTTATAGACGCTGGTGTTGCTGGCGAAGAAGGCCACACCGGAGGTGATTTGTCCCCAGAGGTATACGAGCGTGATGATCTGACACTCACACCTCAAAAGGGTGGCGTCGGCCCGCTAACCGTCTGCGCTTTGTTTGATAATGTTATCCGCGCAGCCCGGCAAATGGCCGAAACAGAGGAGTAGTATGACAAAAATAGGCGTTTTTGATTCCGGCATCGGTGGGCTATCGGTGGCTAATTCGATCAAAGAGGCGTTGCCTGAAGACGAAGTAGTCTTTGTGAACGACGCCGAGCACATGCCTTACGGCGATAAAAAACCTGCCGAAGTGCTAGAGTTGGTAGTACCGATCCTTCAAAGGCTTGCTGACCAAGGCTGCGAAGCAATTGTGATCGCCTGTAACACCGTTACCACCACGTTGATTACCGAGTTGCGCGAGCGTATCACCGTACCCCTGATTGGTATGGAGCCAATGGTCAAGCCTGCGGCGGAGCATACCAAAACTGGCATTATTGCCGTCTGTGCCACTCCCGCCACGCTTGCCAGCAAGCGTTACGCCTGGCTAAAGGAGACCTACGCCCAAGGTGTCAGGGTGATCGAGCCTGATTGTAGCCGGTGGGCCTACATGATCCAGCACGACCAAGTTAACGAAGAGCATCTGCGCCACCAGATCGAAGAGGTCTGTGAACAGGGCGCCGATGTAATTGTGCTAGGCTGTACCCACTACCACTGGATCGAAGACTTAATCCAGGGTGTTGCTGCCGAACGGGCTGTGGTGGTCCAGCCGGAACGCCCGGTGATCAAACGGCTCAAGCACGTGCTTGGCCGATAGTAAAACCTCTTACAGCTTGCCGACTTCCGTCTTAAACTGGTTGCCGCGGTCTTTGTAATTTTCGAAGAGTCCAAAGCTGGCGCAAGCAGGAGAAAGCAGAACAATATCACCAGGTTTGGCGGCTGCCTTGCATTTTTTGAGGATTTCGGCCATGGTTGAGCCGCCAGGAGTAATATTTGTGTAACCGACGGCGTTGAGCTCGGCTTCAATCTTAGGGGCAGTGTCACCGATGAGTATTACCCGACGAACGTCACCTTCCTTGACCGCAATAGCCAGCTCGTCGAAAGCCGTGCCTTTGTCCGAGCCTCCCAGAATGACTACCTTCGGCTCTTTAAAGGCAGCTAGGGCTACAATAGCTGTTTCTGGCGTGGTGCCGAATGAGTCATCGTAGTATTTAACACCGTCAATCTCGCGGATAAGCTCAAGGTGGTGCTCCAGGCCGGTAAAGGTGGTTAGTACGGATTTGATTGCAGTGACATCTTGCGAGACCTGCCATACAGCAGTGATTGCCGCACAGGCATTTTGCCAGTTGTGCTTGCCCAGTAGACGGATGTCATGGACATTACAGATTACTTGATTGTCGATAACAATATTTTCACCGTCGACGTATGCACCTGGTTCGGCAAAGTAGGTGATCTTGGCACCAGGGCTACTTCGGACAATCTGATGTGAGATCTCGTTTTCGGCAAAGTAAATGGCAATGTCTTGCGGGGTTTGGTGGGCAAATAACTGCGATTTAGCATTGACGTAGTCATTCATGTCGCTGTGCCAATTGAGGTGTTCGGGTACGACCATTAGGCAAACGGCGATATGTGGTGAACGTTGCAAATCGTATAACTGGAAACTCGAGAGCTCCAAGACGACCCAGCTATCAGGAGTCAACTCATCCATAAAATGGAATGGAGGGATGCCGATGTTTCCCCCGAGGAACACGTGCTTGCCAGCTGCCTCTAGCATTTTGGTAATTAGGGTCGACGTTGTACCTTTGCCCTTGGTACCAGTGACTCCAATGACATTTTTAGTGGGGCAGACACGCAAAAACTCATTAATAGCAGTAGTAATTTTATCTTTAACGTTGGGGTTTTCGGCCAAAATGTGGTTGGGGTTGAGCCCGGCGGTACGGACAATAACGTCAAAGCGGTCAAGATTCTTTAGGTAATTAGGGCCAAGCTGGGTCATGGCGTCCGGAGGGACTGCCTTGTCTGGGTCTTGGTCGCAAATCGTGATCTCTGCACCTTGCTTGCGCCAATGCTCGTAGTTAAGCTCACCCTCTGTGCCGTAGCCAACAATTGCAACTTTCATATGTCTATTCTACCAGGGTTCGCTGCCGCTATTCAGCTAACTTCGTTTTAACTAGCTCGGCAACCTGGCGGGGGGTCATATCGGCCTTAAGGATAATGGCTGTCACGCCAAGCTTTTTGACTTCGGGTGGGATTTCTTGTTCGCCACGGTTGGTCAGGATAATAACCTTGGTGTCTTTGCCCCAGTCGGTAGCACGTAGCTTGGCTAGCATTTCTTCGCCGGTCATAACTGGCATCATTAGGTCGAGCAGGACAATATTTGGACGCATTTTTTCCAAAAGTCCTAAGCCCAATTGTCCATTGTCTGCTGTCTCGACAGTGTACCCCTCGGCTTCAAACTTAATTCTGTACATCTGGGAAATCGCTTGGTCGTCTTCGATAATTGCGATTTTGGTGCTCATTGGGCCCTCACTTTCACTTTCTTAGTGTAACACTACTTAGCAAACGATAATGCCATTAATTTGCGCGTATGCCAAGCACTTCGCGCACAATGTGTACGACCTGGGCCGGCGTGTGGTGCGCCTTGACGATATAACGGTCCACATGTAAAAAACGAAGCGCTTGCGGCGCTTAGTCCTTACTAATATTGGTCAATACGATTACACGTGCCTCACTACCCCAGGTAGCCGATCGCATCTCTGCGAGCATCTCTGATCCGCTCATTATGGGCATCATCAGGTCAAGCAATACAATATCCGGGCGAAATTGTTTGATTACTTCGAGACCTTCTTGGCCGTTGGACGCGACTGCAACTTCAAAACCTTCTCGCTCGAGCTTGAGCTTGTATAGATATTGGATGTCGTTGTTATCTTCGACGACGACAGCCCTTGGTGTAGTAGACATTAATCCTCGTCTATTTGTTTTATGGTGTGAACCTAACTTAGTAGTAACATAATCTGACAATAATCCGCAATGGATCATGTGCGGATGGGCACAGCTATTATTGACTAATTTGGCCATATATGATATTATTTGGTCAGTATCTTTTAGAGAGATAGCTGCTTAGAAGACATACAACATTGCATCGGAACAGACGTTTTGATGTGGTGTTGTTTTTTTAATCTCTGGAGTCAAATGAGTAATCCATATGAAGGCGCCCAGTCAGCTGGACTGCCAATCGAAAACAACCTAGCACTACCTGCCGATCCACTAGACCGGGCAGATCAGATCGATATGGCACGGGACCAAATCGCTGATGCTATTGGCGAAGAAGATCGCCGTCGCACCGTATCTGGTGCTGTAATGGGTGTGCTGGCAACGGCTGCCGCCGCAGGTGTAGCTTACGCCGCAACCAAAGGTGTAGATTTTCAGGTTAGTGCCGCCCTGCCGTACGTTCGCGCTGCCCAAGACGCAGTAGTTAACCTCGACAAAGCCCTTGTGCCTGTCGGTGAGATCGGTGCGCCATTAACTCTGGCTGGTATTGCTGCCGTTAAACTGGCTGCGATAGGCAATAGCCGAGCGCGCTTTATTGATAGGTTTTCATCGCGTGAGCCTAGTACTGATGGCCGCCGAAGTCGCTTGAGCCCTGTTAAGCGTATTGGTTTGGCTATGGCTGGTGGTGCGCTCGCTACCTTTACGGCGAGTATTGCTACCGAAGTAACAAACGGTCCAGACCGGGCTGTAGACCAATTGAGCCAATATGCTCCCGGTGACGCAATGGTTGTCCAAGACAATGAGGCTATGCCAATGGTCGAAAGCAATGTTAATTCCAAAATGACAGCACGGATTATCCAGGAAGCTACAGCCGACGGTATTAGGGCGCATGTTGTTGACCTGTACCTGGGCACCGAAGACCATCGCGGTGACGTCCGTACCACGCTGGCCGTAGGTACTGACATGCCCGAAGGCTCACCATTAAGTTGGGTGCCTGGCATGGGCTGTACAGATGTGCCCGTAGCTATTGATAGGGGCGCCAGCGTACCCGTTGGGGATGCCTTCGACATGGGCGGTGTGAAGTTTAGGGTAGTAGAGACCACAACTGGTGGCTCGGCTATGAACCGCGAAAGCGTGGTAATGGACCGTGACGCGATGTCTAACTGCTTGCGCCAGGAACCTGAAGCCCCACCACATGCCATCGTGCTCGATACCTCTGTTGACCAGGCCAAGCAGCTAGTGGCCGAAGCCCACGACGGCATCAACGCTCCTGTGGCTGTGATTAGCAAAGACGAATATAAAGCTAACAGCGAAGCCTTCTGGAAAGATAACGTAAAGCCAATTACTAACGTTTTGTCGTTAGTTGCCGGTAGCTTTGCCTTTGTGGCGATGGGTGGTGCTATGGCTTCACGTATCTTGCGCAACCGGCGCCCATTGGCTGTTAAGATGGCCAGCGGTGCTTCGACCTCTGTACTGCGTGCAGCCGAAGTTATGCGTGCAGCCAAGGACGGCATTGCTGCAAGTGTTGGCGCCGTTGTCTTGGGTACGGGCGGGGCGATTGCCTCAAACGCCCTTGAAGCTGGCTTTAATGCCGGTGTAGGCTTCCGCGAAGCCATGATCGGCACAGCCTTAACCTTAATCGGCACAGTTGGCGGTAGCGTAGCTAGCCTTGTGGGCTTACGCAAGACTGCCAACCCAAGTAAGAACACGAGGGCTTAAACTATGAAACATCGTATGGGATACAAGAATCACGACGGCCCAGTAGCCTCGCTCGAAGGAGTTACGGTTGCTGGTGACGGTGGTGTTACTATTTTGCGCGACGCCAGCTTAGCCATTAACAGGGGCGAAAGTGTGCTTGTCCATGGCCCAAGTGGTTCTGGCAAATCAACACTGCTTAGGGCTCTGACTGGCGTAGAAGATGCAAACAACATCGTAGCTGGCCAGGTAAATCTTATGGGCGAAGACCTATATGGATTATCTGACCGTAAGCGTAAGGCCTACGTGGCCCGCCACATCGGTTTGGGTTTCCAGCAGCCTGAACTGGATGATAACTTTACAGTTCTAGAGAATTTGCGCAACCATGGTGACCTCTTAAACGCTGGTATGTCCAAGCAGCAGGTAATTGACCGTTTGGCTCGCTTGGCAGTGGCCTTTGGCATCAATGAGCAGCTAAACCGCAGGGTAGAGACGCTCTCTGGTGGCCAGAAACAGCGTGTAGCCTTTGCGCGCGCTCTGCTTAAGCCAGCCGATCTGTTGGTCTTTGACGAGCCAACCCATATGCTGGACGTACCAAGCAAGGTAGCAGCATTCTCGGCCTTAGGCGAAATCGCCGCCGAAGAAGGTACCGCACTGGTGGTCGTAAGCCATGATATCGAGGCCGAGGCTATTGCTGGACGCCAAATCTTGGTAGAAGGCGGCGCCATAGTTAGTGATACTTATGTGATGCCCGACAGATTAGGCATGTGATATTTATCACAAGAATATTGACTTTTCGGCAATAAGTATTATAATAAATTTTACAGTTCGCAAGAGCTTGAAGTTTAGAAGACTAAATAGGCAGATCCCACATCAAATGGGCTCTGTCTATTTTTTTAAACTGTCTTATTTGACAGGTGGACATTTTAATTGTCTGGGAGATTAAATGACAATTGCAACTTTTCCCGAATTAGCCTATGCGCAACGCCCTGGTGATTACGAATTAGGACGCGTTGATGAAGTTATTTCGGTTCCCCCCGAAACTGTGGGGATTGATGATCCTACGAACCGGCCTCGTGAAACAGTGATGTATGGCATTACTGACCCTTACGTGGCTTACCTAAGGAATACTTCACCTGAGCGCTTTGATGAAATTCGTGCCCAAGAAACCGTGATGGACGAATTTGCCCGTGACCGCCGCGTGGCTGGCATGTGGCAGCGTGAGCCTGGTACGCCATATATTGACGCAGCCGGTACGGAACGTATTAAGCGCCGTTATGGCGACCCAGAGTCCCAGCAGATTTTTACTAAGGGCGATGGTTATATTGCCGACCCAGACATTACCGCTTGGCGCAAGACTATCCCAAGCGCAACAGCTCTGCTACCTTTGGTTAACCCATCAAACATCGAAGCATCTACTAATACCCGTGAATGGATGACCGTTTGTACCGATGGTTGGGAAATCCGTAACCGAGGTACTATCTTGGCCGCCGAAGTTAACGAAGCCTTAGCTAGCCGCGATGAACGCCGTCCTGGCGAAATGATCACGATGGTAAGTGTGGGAGCTGGTACATTGCTGCCAACACTTCAGGCTGCCGCAAACACCGGCAAAGACAATGTCCGGATCGTGATGCTCGAACAGGATGAAGGCTCGATTGCTATGGCTCACAGCCTGGCAGAAGAAATTGGTTTTAAGGGCGAAATTGTCGTCAAGAAGGTTGACTGTTTTGACCCTGAAGCTATGGAAAAAACCGTGGCCGAACTCGAAGGTACTGCTACGACAGTAGACGCCGTCGGCCTGTACGAATACATCAACGAAAAGGCCACTAAGCTTAAGGAAGTCTTAGGCCGTGGTGATGACTACTTGCTCTTTGAGCCAGTAAAATTCATGAACCTGATTAACCGTATGGTCGAACCAGGTGGCCGTCTGATCGTTGGCCAGATGCGTGATGATCGTCCAAACGCTGACTTCACCATGGGTGTTATTGGTTGGCCGTTCGTGGTGACCCGTTCACCAAACGAACTGGTCACTTTGGCACGCGAAGCAGGTATCTCACCAGACCAAATGCGCTTGGCTTTGACGCCACTGGGTGCCTACAGCATGCTGAGCATGGACAAGCCCTTGGCCGAAACTAGGACTAACGGGTATCACCACGCCAACGGTAGCCAACTTGCCGCTCTGGGCGCTTTGATCTCGCTGCCGCCCCTTCAATAAGCTAGTGGTTATGGTATACAATAACCATAACTGTGTTCCCTAAAATAGTTTTACTAATCCTAGTTGGCTCGCTCAACGCGATGGTGGCACTTGCGGTGCTAAGCCGGAGCGTTAGGCGTGCGGTTAACCTGTGGTTTTTTGGATTAGCTGCCGCGTCGGCGTGTTGGACATTTGGTATCGCTGGCTACTTGTCGGTACATACTACTAACGCTGCCATCCACTGGGCCCAGTTCTATTACATAGCCCCACTGGCAATTGTGGCTGCATCAGTACCGTTTGCACGGGTATTCCCGTCTGGTGGTAACTTTAGGACCCTCCGAGTGTATCTAACGCTCGTAGGGTTCTTTATTTTTGCAGGCCTCCTATTATTTGACCCAAACTTTATGTTTGGCGGTATCGTTTACCACAGCTGGGGCAAGGAAGTTATCCTACACACCTGGCAGTATGCTGCCTATGGCGTCTACCTGCTGGTGGCTTTTGTGCTGACCCTTATCCCGATGTATCAGAAAACGCGTACCGAGAAGGGTATCTTCCGCTCACAAGCAGCAGTCTTTTATGACGGCTACATTATTTCGTGTGTATTAGGTGTGTTCTTCAACCTGTTTTTGCCTGGGCTTGGGAATTACCGCTTAATTTGGTTCGGACCACTCGCGACTGCGGCATATGTTTCGCTGACTGCTTATGGGATGGTACGGCACCGCTTATTTGATGTACGCCTGGTGGCTGCCCGTGCAGTGGGCTATTTGCTGTCAATCCTGGCTCTGGGAACCCTGTACGGCGTGATCGCATTTATGGTAATTGCCCAAATTCCATCTGGAGATGCCAGCAAAGTACCCGGCCAGGCAATGTCGGCAGCTTTGGCAGTAGGTTTGGCTGTGCTTTTCCAACCAGTAAAACGGTTCTTTGACCGTATTACGAATGGCTTGTTCTATCGCGACGCCTATGACTCGCAGTTGTTTGTGGACAGGTTTAACCATGCCTTGGTCTCTACTATTGACCTTGATGACATGCTTAAAAACACCACACAGGTGATTCAGACGACATTAAAAGTAGATTACTGTGCTGTAGTGATCGAGCCTGTAGGCAAGGTAGGTCGGCGCATTGTGGGCAGTGGCCAGTACCAGCACCTTGCCAAGGACGGTTTGCACTTGCCACGTACCTTATTGGCCGAGAGCGCTGAACGTGTGCTGATCACGGACCATGTGGAGCAGGAATCCAGGAAGTCCCAGATGGAGTTGCAGTCCAAGAATATTGCTCTTACCGGCCGTATTGCCTCGGGTAACAAAAGAGAAGCGACCCTGGGCTATCTGATATTAGGCCCCAAAAAGAGCGGCTACCCCTTAAGCAGCCAGGACGTTAAGGCTATCGAACTTACTCTGAACGAATACGTTATCGCTATCCAGAACACTCTGCGCTTCGAAGAAATTGAGCGGTTTAACGCTACCCTGCAAGAGAGGATCGAGGATGCTACCAAGCGCCTGCGCCAATCCAATGCCAAGCTTCGCACCCTAGACGAAACCAAAGATGACTTTATTAGTATGGCGTCACACCAGTTGCGGACGCCATTAACCTCTGTAAAGGGGTATGTAAGTATGGTGCTCGACGGTGACGCAGGCAAAATTACGCCATTGCAGCGCAAACTGTTGACGCAGTCGTTCGTGAGCGCGCAGCGCATGGTGTACCTGATTTCTGACCTTTTGAACCTGTCACGTCTAAAGACTGGCAAGTTTATTATCGAGGCTACACCTTGTAACCTGGCAGACATTGTGAAGGGCGAGATCGAACAGCTGGTCGAAACCGCCAAGGCACGTGATCTGACGCTGGTATACAACAAACCGGAACATTTCCCGACATACATGCTTGACGAGACCAAACTGCGCCAGGTAATCATGAACTTTGTAGACAATGCAATTTATTACACGCCGGGTGGCGGCCGTATCGAAGTGAACGTGATCGATAAGCCTGAGGCTATCGAACTGACAGTCGTCGACAACGGTATCGGCCTGCCCAAGGTCGCCCGCGCGCGGCTGTGGGGGCTGATGTCGAAGTACGGGTGGACGCT
>CBJLZK010000010.1:0-12079 GCA_966427515.1 uncultured bacterium
CGCATGCAAGAAGCCAGCCCTAAACAGCTGTTTATTGTAAGTGCCTTTATGGTCGCCATGGCAGGTGCAATCAGCCTTGGTTTGGCCAGCAAGCAGCTTACGCACGCTGCTAGCATCCGTGAGTGTAGCTCTAACTCAATTGACTACATGAACGAAAACGGTGGTTGTGGTGCAGCAAACCCTACGGAATACATCCAGGATATGCGTACCAACAGGCCATCAGACCTACAAACTATCGCTAAGAACTTTACTAGCGAATTTAACTTGCAGCCTAGCCAGTATGATGACTTTGCTGCTCACGCTCGTGAAGGTGTCGCATACAAGAACGGTACGGTTGTCGTAGACGGCCAGACTGTCCTTACTGACGCTTGGAGCATTGGTCGTCAGACCAAGAGCTACTCGCACACCATGGTTATCCCTGGTGCCGGTACGTTCCATGTTAGCCGTTCGCAAGACGTATTTGCTGTTAACAGCATCGATGTAATGGTGTACTTCAACGATGACGGCACTGTCCGTTTCATCGCTATGAACCCTTGTGGTAACTTGATGGGTGGTAACAAGGTTACCCCTACGGCTACCTGTAAGGCTCTAAACGGTAGCCAGACCGACAAGGCTAACCCTAACCACTGGACCTTCACTACAAGTGCAGAGTTCGGCGGCAATGCTAGCCTGAACCGTGTCGAGTATCACTTTACCGATACTGGTGAGACTGTCACTGAGCACAGCTTAACTACGCCAGTTGACCACGTCTTTAAGAAGGCTGGTACCGTAACTGCTACTGTGTACGCTAACGTACCTGGTGGCCACGTGATCGTTGCTAAGGTTATCAGTTGTTCTAAGCAGCTCAACTTTGTTGCTCCAATGGTAGCTTGTGTAAACTTGCAGACCGCAGCTTTGGACGAGCAGAAGACTAGCTTCCGCTTTACTGTCATCGCCAAGATGGACAAGTACAGCACACTGAACAGCGCTGACTTTACCTTGGACAACACCCAGACCACTGCTGGTGTAACCGCTAAGGACACCAACGGTAACATTTACAAGGACTACAGCTTTACTGACTACAACACACATACTGTTGTTGCCAAGCTGAACTTCACGACCTTTAATGGCGTAACTAGTGTTACTTGTAAGGCTTCAGTAACTCCTACTAAGCCACCAATGTGTACGGTTCCAGGCCTAGAAAACCTGCCACCTAACTCACCTGAATGTGCTTACTGTACAGTACCTGGTTACACCAACCTACCTGCCAACTCTCCACAGTGTCAGCAGACTCCGCCTCCAACCACGGTAACTACTAGTACCCCTCCAGTGCTGCCTAACACTGGCCCTGGCGACATCTTCGGACTGTTCACCGGTACCACCGCTGTTGGTGCAGTAGCCCACCGCGCGTTCGCGAGCCGTCGTCGCAAGAGCTAATCCACGTACCTGTGGATAAGCGGTAGCCAATGTTAATAAAATATGCTACAGTTTGAAGTAACGAGCATTGACTGACCGCTCAAGAACAAGAAATCTCCTGAAAATCCCCTCCATGCACCGGAGGGGATTTTCTTTTTACAATTGTTTACACGGTTAGGCAAGAATGTTATTCTGCAACTAACATGGCTATCGAAGCAGATACGCTAACCCCTCAAAATATTCCAGAGTACGTTCATGATGAAGTAGCTACCTTAGCCGAAGATTACAGGGATCGAAGCTCCCCCTGTGGTGAAGGGCTTGGTGTACTGGCATGCACCGTTGCTGTTATTGATGATAGTGTTGAGGCTGGACGTAACTTTGTAACCGAACAGTTAGGCCTTATTGACGAAAAGAATCGCAGGCTGTATATCGAAGCGGACGCATGGAAATACCTGGCCTGGCAAGGCGATGAGCACGCACGCGATACGGTCTGGGGAGTGCTTGAAAGCGCGGCTGGCAAGGTAAGGCGAAGCCGCGAAGAAAAGGGTCTCTACGACGGCGATACACAGTACCTCGCCGAAGAGACTGCTAAAATTGCCTGCTGGTTAGCTCAAAAAGATGACCGCCCAGAGAGTCTCGGGAGGGCTCGCGATGCCGCAAAACTTGCAGCCGAAACCGGCAAGACGACCAGGTTTTTGGCTGACTTATACGAACGTGGTGACGAGGAAAGCTTTGCGGAAGAGTTGAAGCTATTTGATGCTGAAGTCGCTTCCGCAACGGACGAGACCATTAGCCACATCCGCTTTTTACACGAAACGACGTTAGAAAGAATGGGGACGGATGCTGTTGCCCGTGGTAGGTTTGACGTGACCGACAAAGTCTTGGAGCGTTTGACCGACGACTATTCCAGGGCACTGGTCTACGCAGCCTTATTAGGTAAAGGCAAGACAGAAGGGCTACCGTTTATCGAAGAATTCCTAGGGCGCGAGCTGCCATGGGAAGGCGGCTGGACGCCAAGGATCACTTACGCCTTAGCAAGGGCAGGATACCAGCCTGCCGTTGAGCGCCTAGAGACCTCGACAGATACAGATATGGTAGGTGGCGAGGAGCAGCGCTTGTATGCCAAGCATGAAGTGGGCATAGCTGGTTCGCGCGAGGCGCTGTTGGCTTACATTGAGGCTCAAGGAGCAACAGGGTACGGACTGTATTGGCACCTCAGTGAGCTGGCGCGTCATGGGCTTGAGGCTGATGCCTTTGAAATGGCCAAAGCAAGGTACGATCAAGGTGCTGAAACCCGGTCTGCTTATTGGGTGTGGATGTGCGCAGAAACACCGGATCTTACGATGTGGCAGCACGCCTACGCGGGTGCCAAAGAAACAACGGGCAGTGACCTGGCCGCCCCGGCGCGTGCTTTGTACAGGCTAGCTGGCCTGGCTACTCACGAAGCGACCACCTCCTGATAGCTTGGGCTTCCATTCTCACCCCCGTTATGGTAAAATACCTTGGACGGAAATTGAGTGACTGGCATCAACCTCATATGCGTTCCGCATATGACGCCAGAATGCTCAGAATGAAATATTATGGAAACACAATATTGTCATTCTTCCGCTTCTGGCCTCAGCGTCTAGCGGTTATGACACCGGGTTTTCATCCCGGCAACCGGAGTTCGATTCTCCGTGAGGTCACCATTTTTTTTGAACCACGACAGAAGTATAGGAAAGTACTTCTTTTTTATTGATACCGAAAGTGAGTAGTATGCCAAGACCAGAAGATACGAGTGGGGCGCAGCCACAGTCGTGGGAGCCCCTTGAGGTTTTTACGAGTGCCCAGGTAGATATGGATGAGCTAGAGGACCTTCGCCGGCGAGGCCTGGTGACCGCGGACCAACACCCAGAGCTACCCCTAACTGTTCACAACTACACTGCCAAAAGGCATATCCGCGAAGAAGAGTGGACACCACTCTTGTCTATTTGTCGTGGGCTGGTTATCGACCCTGATGGCGTTGTCGTAGCCCGCCCGTTTCCACGGATGCGGGAGCTTCGTGGCGACCAGCAGCTACCGCCCGGTGCCTTTACTGCTTACGAAAAGCTTGATGGCAGCATGGGCGTGCAATACCCGACACCAGAAGGGCCAATGATTGCCACAAGAGGGCGGTTTATGGGCCGCCAGGCAGTTCGAGGCTCACAACTTCTGGCACCTTATCGTGATTTTGACTTTGGCGAAGGTGTTACACCAATTTGGGAAATTATTTATCCCGAAAATCGTATTGTGGTTGACTATGGTGACCGCGAAGAAGTAGTCCTGCTGGGCTTAGTAAAAACCCAAACCGGTAAGGAACTGCCGCTGCCAGATCAAGCTGACGTGCCTTTTAGTGTGGTGCCAAGCGTTGAGGGCGTTACTGGCGCGGACGAATTGCGCGCGATGGAGCGTCCTAACGCCGAAGGATACGTGGTGCGAATGCACGAGACGGGCGATCGTTTTAAGGTAAAATTCCCGGCTTTTGACTATTTGGTAGCAATGCGCCGCGGAACTATGCCTTACAAGGTATGGCGCGAACTTATGGGAGGTGTAAGCACTGAAGACCTCTTGGCTAGTACGCCTGGTGGAGCACAGGAGGGCGTTGCGCTCATCGCTCAAGATTTGCAAGCAAAGTATGATGAAGTCGTTGCCCAAGTAAGGGCTGCTGCCGTAGACCCGTCAATTGACCTAGGTACCCAGCCACTAAACGAAGCAGCTGCCAGGTTTCGTAATAGCGGTCGTCTAAATAGTTCGGCCATATGGGCGGCAGTCCGGCCATCCAAAAACCCTGTGCGTGACGCCCTTAATCGTCATACTTCATCGCAAGGATAGCCCTTAGCTTTCAGCCTCTTTTCAGCTCGTATACACTTAATATATAGGGTAAGTAAGGAGGCAATATGATGTACGGATGGGGATACCGCGGTTACGACGTGTGGGGCTTTGTGTCTACGCTTGTCATGATGGCGGTAATAGTTGTAACTGGCGTGTATGTGGTCCGTTACCTAGTTAGTGCTGGTTCTCATGAACAGCATAGGATGCACCCAGGAGTGGAAGAGGATGCGCTCAGTATCCTAAAGAAGCGCTACGCCAAGGGCGAGATCGACAAAAAAGAGTACGAAGAAAAGAAAAAAGACCTCGCCGACTAGCGATATGGGTCAGAGTGCCAGGATGGCGTAGAATGTACATATGTCGTCAAGCACCGTTATTTTTGGTGTGGCTGCAGGCGTGATTAATACGTCCGCTACGGTCCCATACATCGTAGATATTTTCCGGCACAAAACAAAGCCTGAGCGGGCAATGTGGTGGGTTTATAGTGTGTTGTTCACGGTGTTATTCGTGGCCCAAATGAGTGCTGGCGCAGGGTGGCTGTTGGTACTGACGAGCGGGTATGTGCTGTCGTCGATACTCATCGCGGCCCTGTCGCTTAAATATGGCTATGGCAAGTTCCATCGGCGCGATTTGATCTCGCTGTTAGTGGCTGGGGTTGGCTTGCTGATTTGGTGGCTGTTTAGCCAACCGTTACTAGCAATTATTATGGTTATCATAATTGATTTTGCGGGTTTTTGGCTGACACTGGTCAAAACCTGGCACGCGCCACATACCGAGACTTTAATTTCGTGGCAGCTGTCACTGATTGCGGGTGCGGTTGGTATTTTTTCTATAAAAACATGGAGTGCTGCCACGTTGGCATACCCCATCTACGCCGTGCTGGGAATGGCCCTGATTGTCTGGCTCATTATGTACAGACGGACCAAAGTCTCTAGGGATGTGCAAGATTTTTAGTTACTTGTGAGCGCTGTCATTGACCCGCTTCGATAATTGAGGCATAGCTAAGGATGCCCTTTAACGTGGAGCGCAAGTGATCTTGGGGCTGGCCTCAATTATGGCGGGCACGCCGATGCTAGTGTGGGCAGTCAGTGTCAATCCAGTATATGGGCCAACATATAAAGGGTGTGGTTGGGGATGTGGGTTTTCGGCCCCGGCTCCGCGATTGTGGTAGCGCACAAAACCAGGACGGTCAGTAAGGTATAATCAGGTATTAGCAGCGTAGGCCAGGCGCTGATGAGATGCTTTATTCTAAGCTAATTCTCAAAAAGCGTCACTATACTCTTGTTTGTTAGTATAAATAATATAGTAAGCACACCACGGAGCCTATGCAACCAGGGAATAAGACTAAACAGATTATGGCCACACTTGCCGTCCTTGTCGTAGTGGTTGTGATTGTTTTTGGTGCAAAATCATTGAACGCCAAGAATGCCGCCAGTAAGCTTACCGCTACCCAACCAAGCACGTCAGCTACTACGAGTACGACGCCTACTGCGACCACATCTAGTGGTTCAACGCCTACTGCGACCAGTAGCTCTAGTACGGCTAGTTACACCTACAAAAATGGTACATATAACGCTGACGGCAATTTCAACACGCCTGGTGGATTCCAATCAATCGGTGTTAGTGTTTCGATTCAGAACGACATTGTCACCAACGCCGTGGTGACCGACCAAACCACTGATGGCGATTCCGCGGCCTATGCCCAAATGTTTATTGATGGTTTCCGCAGCTACGTTATAGGCAAGAGCGTTAGTGGCATTCATTTGTACGGCGTAGCCGGTGCTTCACTAACTAGCGAAGGCTTCAACAATGCGCTTTCCCAAATTAAGAACCAAGCCCACGCCTAAACCGATGCCAGAGCCGACTGCACGTTTTTCGTTTGAAGCTATTGGCACCCATTGGGTTATCGACTTGTTCGAAGATATCTCCGAACCGGACCAAAACCGGCTATTTAAAGCAATACAACAACGTATAGAAACCTATGACAAGCATTATTCCCGTTTCCGTAAAGATTCGCTAATTACCACAATAGCCACCAAGCCAGGCGCCTACCGCCTACCGGCAGATGGCAAGAAATTGTTTGACCTGTACCAGCAACTGTATGGCCTAACCAGAGGCAAAATGACACCTTTGGTGGGCAATTTGTTATCTGATGCAGGTTATGATGCCCAGTATTCCCTCCAGCCCAAGGCGCTTCGCCAAGTTCCGGCTTGGGACGAAGCACTCGACTACCATTTTCCATCACTGGTTACGAGCCAACCCGTAATCCTGGACGTGGGTGCGGCAGGCAAAGGCTACTTAATTGATATTATTGGTGAGTTGTTAACGGGGCGGGACGTCAGGTACTTCTGTATTAATGCTGGTGGTGACTTACTGGCGAATGGCTTGCCACCGTTACCGATTGGCCTTGAAAACCCAGATGATACCTCGCAGGTGATCGGCGTGGCGCAATTAGCTGAGGGTAGCATCTGTGGTTCAGCGGGCAATAAACGTGCCTGGGGCGAGTTCCATCATATAATGGATCCTGACGCGCAGCGTTCACCCAGGCACCTCAAAGCCGTGTGGGTGCAGGCTAAATCGGCTCTGTTGGCTGACGCTTTGACTACTGCGTTGTTTTTTGTTCCGCCCAAAAGGCTGCTTGAGCACTTTGAATTTGAATATGCACTGCTGCGCGACGATAACGCGCTCGAACACTCGGCGCGTTTTCCGGCGCAGTTTTTTACCGCAACCGCTAAGGGGGTATCATGAACCTAATACTAAAACCGTTGCGTATTGTCGACAGTTTGCTAAATCGCATTACGATGTACCGCTTGCTTGTATATGGGTTGGGCGTTTTAGCAGCAGTAGCGTTTGGGCTAAGCTTAACCAACATGATTGTGATCAAGCCGCTCGACATGGTCGAGGCTTTGGCGATTCTCATAACTGTCAGCTACATCACGAATAAGTTCATAGCTTGGGCTTGGGAGGCGCCCATTAACAGCGAATCCTGGTTGATTACAGCGCTTATTTTGTTCTTTATTATGCCGCCGCCAACTTCGGTCATGCGGTTGGGTGGCCTGATCATCGGTGCCATTATTGCCATGGCTAGCAAGTTTATATTGGCATACCACCGCAAGCACCTATTTAACCCGGCAGCCGTGGCGATGGTGATTGTTAGCTGGACTGGTTTGGCCTATTCCAGCTGGTGGGTGGCCAATAAGTTCATGCTGCCGTTTACGCTGCTCCTCGGCTTTTTGGTAACTCGAAAGTTACACCGTTTTACGATGGTCTTTACCTTTGGTTTTGTGGCATTGGCGGTAATGATGTATCACGGCATTCGGCAACATACTGGTCCATTTGCTGTTATCGAAGAGAGTGTTAAGTCCTGGCCGACTATCTTTTTGGGTACGATAATGCTGACCGAACCAGCTACACTGCCACCATTTTTGTGGCAACAGTTGGCCTATGCAAGTATTGTTGGTCTGATTTTTGCTTCGCAGGCCCAGATTGGGCCAATAGCTACAACGCCGGCATTAGCACTGGTGATCGGCAATATCTATTCGTATATGATGAGCCCCAAGTACAAAGTGCAGATGCGTCTTAAGCGCCGCTTGCAATTGTCACCCCATATTTATGACTTTGCCTTTGTGCCCGACCGCGCTATCAACTTTACGGCGGGGCAGTACGCAGAATGGACGTTACCTCATAATGGTACCGATTCACGGGGTAATCGCCGCACCTTTACTATTGCGTCGTCACCACTACGTGACGAAGTGCATATTGGCATGAAGATTGCCGACGGGCCAAGTAGCTTTAAGCAGGCCATGCTCAAGATGCAGCCAGGGGATCCGATCATGGCTGGGCAGTTTTCTGGTACGTTCGTGCTGCCCCGTGACAAGTCGCGGAAATTAGTGCTGATCGCTGGCGGCATTGGCATTACGCCATTCCTAAGTATGCTGACGTACATGATTGATGCGGGGCAAATGCGTGATGTTGTGCTGTTCCATTTGGTAAGCTCGCCAGACGATGTTGGCTACGACAGCCTACTGGAGCGGTTTAGCGAACTAGGGATTAAGGTTGTTCCAATCTTGAGTTCACGTGACGTACCTGCAGATTGGCATGGCCGTACTGGCGCCCTGACGCCTGAGCTGTTGGCTAACGAAGTGCCAGATTACGCACAGCGGACATATTACCTTTCTGGCCCGAACGGTATGGTTGAGCACTTCCAAGACATGCTCTATGGCATCGATGTGAGCCCACGTCATGTCATTACTGATTACTTTTCTGGTTATTAGACCGTTACCTCTGTTGTATCTGGCTGATCAGGTGTATAATGCCCCTGAATAAACGACAAGCAAATAGGAGCTTCTCTATGCATTTAACTGATAAGGCACCAAAGGTGCCCCTTAAGTCATTTAAGCGGACTAAAATTGTAGCTACCATTGGGCCAGCTACTGATTCTTACGAGTCTGTCTACGAGCTGATCGACTCTGGCGTTAACGTTATCCGCCTAAACTTCAGCCATGGTACTCACGAAGAGCACGCTGCCCGTATTCCATGGGCTCGCAAGGCGAGCGAAGAATTGGGCAAACCTGTTGCTGTCTTGCAGGACTTGCAAGGCCCCAAGGTCCGCCTGGGCGACTTTGAGGGCAAGATTGAAGTCGAGACCGGCCAAGAGCTTATTTTTGAGTACAAATGTGACTACGAGCAGACAGGCCACATTCCTACCCAATACGACCTAAGCACCAAGGTTAAGCCAGGCGAACGCCTCTACTTGTTTGACGGTAAAATTCTTACCACGATTGCCAAAATTGAAGGTAGCTTGGTTCATGCCCATGTCGAAAACAATGGTTTCTTGCTTAAGCGCAAGGGTATGAACTTGCCAGACACCGACTTTAAGGGTGACATCCTGACCGAAAAGGACATGAAGGACATCGACTTTGGTGTAACCCAGGACATCGATTACGTGGCCATGAGCTTTGTCCAGACTGCCGATGACATCAAGAAGCTGCGCAAACTTTTGGTTGAGCGCGGCAGCGATGCCAAGATTGTAGCCAAGATCGAAACCCTGGCCGCTGTAGACAACATCGAGGAAATCGTGAAGGCCAGTGACGCCGTTATGGTTGCCCGTGGTGACTTGGCTGTCGAGACTCCATCAGAATCAGTACCTGTAGTACAGCGCCAAATCATTACACTGTGTCAAAAGTATGCTAAGCCATCGATCGTGGCTACCCAGATGCTGATGAGCATGGTGGACATGCCCGAACCAACCCGCGCCGAAGTTTCTGACGTGGCTACGGCTGTGTTCTTGGGCGCAGACGCCGTAATGTTGAGCGATGAATCTGCTAACGGTAAGTATCCTGTCGAAGCTGTACGTACAATGAAGCGCGTGATCTTGTACTCGGAACAGCACACGCCAATGCGCACACTGTTCCCAGTTGAGCATGAACACACTATGCAGAACGCTGTTTCGAGCAGTGTACTCAAGATGGCTGAAACCATCGAAGCCCGTGCTATTGTGGCCGAGACCAAATCTGGTGCGACAGCCTTGCAGATTGCTTCACTGCGTCCAGAGATGCCCGTGATCGCAGTAACTAGCGAAATCCGTACCTTGCAACAGCTGGCTTTGGCTTACGGCGTAAAGAGCTACGTTCGTCCTGCCGACCCAGAAGCTGCCATGAAATTGACCGAATGGCTGCTGCAAAATAAGGTGCTCGACAAGGGTGATATAGTAGTAGCCGTTTCTGGCCGCTACCCAGGCGTTACCGGTGCAACTGACACCATTAAAGTGCGCGTCCTAGAGTAGAACGCATACCTGTTTGACATGTAACTCGGCCGGCCAATTACCGGCCGAGTTTTGTTTCTGTCTTAACAATGTCCATAGTCGTCTTTACCACGGTATCTGGAGCTAGCGACATGCTGTCGATCCCGGCTTCAACCAAAAACCTTGCGAATTCTGGATAGTCGGAGGGTGCTTGGCCACAGAGGCCTATCTTGACGTGGTGTTTTTTGGCGATGGTGATGATGTGCCGGATCAGCGCCTTAACGGCTTCGTTGTTCTCGTTGTAGACATGGGCTACCTGGGCATTATCGCGGTCGACGCCAAGCGTTAACTGAGTCAGGTCGTTGGAACCGATAGAGAACCCATCGAAGAGTTCTGCAAATTGTTCCCCCAAAATAACATTGGACGGGATTTCGATCATCACATAGGCTTCAAAGCCATTTTCGCCGCGCTTCAGGCCGTGTTTGGCCATAATATCGAGTACCTGGTGGGCTTCGTCGAGGGTGCGGCAGAAGGGCACCATGCCCTTGATGTTCGTCAGACCCATTTCGTCGCGGGCCTTTTTGAAGGCTTGGCATTCTAGTTCGAAGGCTTTACGGTAGGCCGGGTCGTAGTACCGGCTGGCTCCGCGCCATCCGATCATAGGGTTGTCTTCGACGGGCTCAAACTGCTTGCCGCCGATAAGTTCGGCGTACTCGTTAGTCTTGAAGTCGCTGAATCTGATGATGACATCCTTGGGATAGAAGGCGCCACCAAGGATGGCAATACCTTCAGCTAGCTTGTCTACAAAGTACTGGGCTTTGTTGGTGTAACCGTCGGTTAGGTTGTCGATTTGGCGGCGGATGGTTTTGTCAGTGACTTTGTCATAATGCAGCAAAGCCAGCGGGTGGATCTTTATGTGCGAGTTAATAATGAACTCTTCGCGGGCCAGCCCAACGCCGTCATTCGGGATCATAGAATAGGCCAGGGCATGGTCAGGTGAACCGACGTTCATCATGATCTTGGTTTTGGGCCGGCGCAAGTTTGTGACATCTGTGCGTCGAACCTCATAATTTAATTTGCCGGCATATACGTATCCTTGGTCACCCTCGGCGCAGTCAACGGTAATTAGGCTGTTGTCGGTGATTTTTTGGGTGCCATCGGTAGTACCTACGACGCAAGGAATACCCAGTTCGCGCGATACAATGGCGGCATGGCAGGTGCGGCCGCCCTCGTCGGTGACGATAGCGCTGGCGGCTTTCATGATTTCTACCCAGTCGGGGTCGGTCATGCGGGTTACCAACACATCACCTGGTTTGAACAAGTGGACTTGGTTGAGCGACATTAGGCGGCAGACCCTGCCGGCACCAATCTTGTCACCGACACTGGTGCCCATAGCCACAACAGTGCCTTTTTGAGGCAGGCTGTACTGTTCGATAACGTTAGTGTTGCGTCGCGATTCCACGGTTTCGCCACGGGCTTGCACGATGTATAACTTGTTATTGTCTTGGTCGAGCGCCCATTCAATGTCCATAGGCCGGCCGTAATGCTGCTCGATGGCGATGGCCCACTGGGCTAGTAGTTTTACCTGTTCGTCGGTGATAGCGTACTTGCCACGTTCTTCCTGGGGCACGCGTAGGTTTTTGGTTTTGTTGCCGTGTGCTGGCACCATCCGCATGTCTTTGCTGCCGGTGCGTTTTTTGAGAATGGCGAGTGTTGGCTTAAAGACCATAAACTCATCGGGGTTCACCCGGCCTTGGACGATGTTTTCGCCCAAGCCATAGATAGAGGTGATGATGACGGCATTGCGAAAGCCGGTTTCGGTATCGATGGTGAACATAATGCCGGAAGCCTTGGAGCGAACTGCAACCATCTGCTGGATGCCCACCGAAAGCGCTACCTTCATATGGTCGAACTTGTTTTCGACGCGGTACACAATGGCCCTGTCGGTAAACAGTGAAGCGATACATTTGCGAGTGGCCATAATGACATCCTTTTCGCCGCGGATGTTTAAATACGTTTCTTGTTGGCCAGCAAATGAGGCATTTGGTAAGTCCTCGGCAGTTGCCGAAGAACGTATAGCTACAACAACCTCTT
>CBJLZK010000011.1:0-11359 GCA_966427515.1 uncultured bacterium
GATTCTTCGTGGGATACACCGCTGGTAGTCACCATGGTAACGGTCACAAAGAACGCAGCCATACCGCTAGCCATCAGTGCGATGCCCGGCAGCACGTCCGTAAGGTAGTTTGCGTGCACAGGAATACGCGAGAAGTATGCCAAACCGGCGCCTACTACCAATGGGGCGATGACCAATACGGGCTTAGGGTTAATCTTAGCCAGCTTCTGCGACAGTGTACCGGCAACGGCAATCATGACCAGCGTAAATGGTACGTCGGCTGCACCAGTCTTGGTTGGTGAGTAGTGCAGGATTTGCTGCAGGTAAATCGACAGGTAGAAGAACATGCCGAACAGCGCAGCAGGCATCAACACCTGCATCAGGCTACCACCACTCACGTTACGCCGAGTAAAGATACCCAGCTTAACGAGGGGGTGCTTTACGACTGACTCAATAATGCCAAACGCAATCAGCAAGGCAGCTGCGATACCAAAGAAGCCAAGGGTAGCAGCACTGCCCCAGCCCTTTTCTGGTGCCTGTGCCAGAGCGTATACCAGGCTCATGAGGCCACCGGTAATAGTGACGGCGCCGGCGTAGTCAATCCGTTGCTTAGTGGTTGGCTTGCTCTTTGGTACGTATTGCAGAGCTGCAAATAGAACCGCAATAGCAATTGGGATGTTGATAAAGAAGATCCAGCGCCAGTCGACGTACTGGGTCAAAATACCACCGAGTAGCAGGCCAACAGCGCCACCACCACCGGCGATCATGCTCCAGATGCCCAAAGCACGGTTGCGTTCGTGGCCTTCCTTAAAGATAGTCAGTACTAGCGACAAAGCTGACGGTGCCAACAGGGCGCCACCCAAACCTTGCAAGGCACGGAAGGTAATCAGCATTGTTGGGTTTTGTGAAAAACCGGCTGCCATTGAGGCAAGTGCAAATAAACCTACACCAGCCATAAAGATGCGACGCCTACCAAACAGGTCGGCCAGACGGCCACCCAAAAGCAGGAATCCACCAAAGACCAAGGCGTACGCCGTAACTACCCATTGAAGCTGGGAGTCGGTTGTAAAGCCGAGGGCTTTCTGGACGGCGGGCAGGGCAACGTTCACGATTGTAGCGTCTAGGACTACCATGAACTGTGCGGCAGCAAGCACTGCGAGCGCCAATCCCTTATGTTTTACTTTTTCGATCATCGGTCCTCCTGATCGTTACTAACAAATTATTAGTATACATAAATATTTGATGTGTTCAAGTATTTTGTAAGTATGCTATAATAACAGATATGACGAGATCTGACCAACAAGTCTGCGACGATTTAATCATGCTTCTTAATCAGACAAAGAATGCTGCGATGCAGCTGGCCGAAGAAGAAGGCATGACTCGGATGCAATTATTTGCATTGTACTCGGTATATCATAACGGCGGTTTAGCTATGGGTCAGGTGGCTGATGTGCTGCACTGTGACGCCTCAAACGTTACAGGTATCGTAGACCGTATGGTGGCCCAGGACCTTGTGGTTCGTGCCGAGTCGGAACATGACCGCCGCACCAAGACTATCCAGCTTACCGACAAGGGACGCAAGGTAGTCGAACAGCTTTCGGGCATGTTGCCAGAGAAACTAGGCTGTGCCAAGCTCGACCAAGAAGAGCGCAACTGTCTGCACCGGATTATCCAAAAGCTGCGCGGTTAATGTTCTTTCGTAAGCGCCAGGCGTTTAAAGGTCACTGTAAGGTGTCCTTTTAGTTTTGGCGCCGCATATGCGTATATACCAAAGAGCACAATACTGTAGCCCATATCAGATAGCAGGGTATTGCGGGCGAAGGGTAGGGCCAGGGTATAGCAGTTCACCAAGCCGCTCCAGGTTAGGGGATAAAGTTGCCCTGCGAGCCACACGCCCAAGTTGGATACTGCAAAAAAGATGATGGTAGCACCCAGCGCGCCTATGGGTACTCGCGCCCAGTGGTGCCAACGCTGTAGCGCCCAGCCGTAGGCGACGATTATTGCAAATGCTGCCCAAGTAAACCAAACGCCGGGGTAGAGCCCGATAGCTAGATCGGAAATGACCATAATTAATAGGGGTAACCATAGGCTCAGCCGCCGCTCAAAGATAACCCCAGCAAATAGGGCGATAGCGCCCACAGGTGCAAAATTAGCAGCGTGCGGAATTAGCCTCAAAAACACCCCTGCCAAAACTAATGCGACGGCCAGCAGGGGAGCTTTGCTTATTCGAATTTCCATACGATTTCTTCGCCGCCCTTGGTGATGTACTTCCCTGCTCCGATGTTCGCCATTTGTCCATTTACATAAAATGTCCAATATTTATTGCCAGCCCCGTTTTTAATGCCATTAATGCTCTCTACGAAAGCGCCATAAGTAGGATCTTGCTGCACTACTACCTTTTCGCGTGCTTGTACCTGTGCCAATACAGTCTGGTTCTTTTGGGCAGTGAACTTAATGATATCGGCGGCCTGTACTTTGCTACCATTGGCGCCCGATGCTGCCACCTGTTTGGTTTTGTCCTGGCCATGATGGCCAAGTGTTATTAGCGCTCCCGCTGTGCCACTTGCTAGTACCACCAAAAGTACCAGAATTGTTACGATTGTCCCTTTTTTGTGATTTGTGTTTGAGTCTCCCATATCTTCCATTATTAATACATATGGTGCGTCGGTCAATAGCAAAACACCATATGTTGCGTATTTGACGCTAATGCTTACTGGCCTACAATTAAAAAGTAAGCAAGGGGGTGTGCAATGACAGTCGAGGAATTACTGGAAGAAGCCAAAGCGATTTGGGACGGCAAGCAACAAGAGCTCAACCAAATTACAGTCCTTATGGGGGTGGTATATGGTGACATTTGCCGCCAGGCCCGGAATACCCAAGAGGGCAAAGTAGTTAATGCGCCAGAGCTGCAAAAAGAACTAGGGAACATGATCTTTTCGACCATACGCTGGTGCTCCGAGCTCGGGTATAACCCAACAGAATGCATCGAAATGGCCAAGGAAGCCCAGCGCGAATATGTAAAGTCATTAGATAGCTTAAAGGATACCTGGTAGCGGCGGCAGACTGAGGTCTGGCAAAGAGTAAGGTGGTGGCAACTCACCGTTGGGGCCAAGCTTGCCGTACACGGTAGTCAGCTCGCGGTATTTCTCGTTCAGGTCCAAACCCATGCCAATGGCCCATGTGCCGGGGTCGCTAATGTCAAACCCTACCATGTCTGGCGTATAGCATACGCCAGATGAACGGCCGTCCACGCGGTCTAGCATGACTACGGTGGTGCGGCTAGCCAGGTGTCGCGTTTCTAAATAGGCCTCGACTTTGGGCAGTGTATTACCGGTGTCGACAATATCCTCTACTACCAAATCATGTACTGTAGTGTCGCAAGCAAGTTCTGGATATTGCAGCCATTTTAGCTCACCAGAAGCAGTACCTGCGTAACTCTTAACACGTAAAGGGTCCACGACAATTTCGCGTGGGCCAACAGGCTGGACGAGCATATGCCCAACCAACAAGTTACTGAACTGGAGGGCGCCCTGCAGGACTGGCAGTACGCGTAGGCGTTCACCCGCATAACGCAAAGCAAGTTCACCGGCCATATCTATCACCCGCGCGACAATCACGTCCTCGGGAATCCACGGAACAAAAGTCATATCTCCTGCCTGAATGGGCGGCAGCGACTCCAGTATCTGTGTCATAGAACCACATTTAATCACATTTATGACGTCAGTAAAATGTAGCCTGAAAAAGCTACCATTAACTAAGTTAGAAGAGTTTGCTAGAATATGGTTGGAAATCAAACCGTTATACCGGGGTGTAGCGCAGTTGGCTAGCGCGCAGCGTTCGGGACGCTGAGGTCGGAGGTTCAAGTCCTCTCACCCCGACCAAATAGAGATTTTGTGGCTTGCTGCTTGCTTACATTATTAATGGCCAGTTACTATTACGGTAGTAGGCTTTCCTAATGCAAAATGACAGTAAACCACAAGTACCCTCCTTCCTGCCTAATGACGTCAAAGGCGTAGTCCAGGACGACCAACCTGCAGCGGAACAGCCGCCGGTTACAACTTTGTCGAGTAAGAAGATAGTAATCCAGCCTTCGGCAACCTTCGTGCAAGAGATGCAGGCCCAGCAGCCAACTGGGGCACTAGCTCCGGCCACGCCAGCCGCACCTCCGCCTCAGCCAGCTCCTGCAGCCAGCCCCAAGACAGTGGTCCCGGCGCCAACTGGGCCAGCAACACCAATAGGTTTATCTGCAAGCCAAATGAAATTATCAGATCAGCAGTCTCCGAGGCGTTCATCGCACGGGCTTAAGAAGATGATTGCGCCCGTTGTGGTCTTGGCCGTCTTGGCGGGAGGTTTTTTCGGCTATCGGTTCTGGAATGGGTACGCGACAAAAACCGTACAAGCGAGCGGGTTCAGCTACAGTGTAGCGTTTAGCAGAAACGCCAAACTTATTACCATAAAAGGCACCCCCTACTTGCAGGGTGATGATAAAGCCGGCCACACCATGGTGGTCACCGTCGTTAAAGAGACCAGTGGTTTTCGAGACTGCTACGCCACGGCCGGCACAACGGTTAGTGTGGTCGATACGCCAACAATTGACGGTGAGCCGCACAACTTGTGCTATTCATCGTCGCTTAATTTGTATGACCTTAATTTTAAACACAATGGGGCTTGGTACTCCGAGGTTATTTTTGCCCAAGGCAACAAGCAGCAAAAACTAAACCAGGATACGGTTAAGGCTGTCGCCCGATCTGTAAAAATCTACTAGCTTGCGCGGGCTTGGTACAATAAGAGCATGCTAGTTACCCTGCTGGTTATTTTTATTACCTTTTGCATCTTGGTATATGCGGAGTGGCTATCGCGAGCCAAACAAATCCATGCCGAACTTACCCGTAAGTTGGTGCATGTTGCGGTCGGAAGCTTTGTGGCGTTCTGGCCGTTCTTTTTAGGTTGGCGCCAGATTCAAATTATGAGCTTGGCGTTCTTTTTGGTAATTAGCGTATCTATTAAGTGGAACATTTTCCGATCAATCCATGCCGTTAAACGCAATATGACAGGAGAGTTATTGTTCGCTGTCGTGATTGGGCTATTAGCCTCGATAAGCACTAATAAATGGGTGTTCACGGCTTCGATGCTACATCTAAGCATTGGTGATGGCCTGGCGGCTGTCATTGGCCTCGGTTGGGGCGACGGCAACAGCTACAAAGTGTTTGGCCGCACTAAAAGTATCGCCGGCAGTGCGACCTTCCTCGTATGTTCGTTTATTATTCTGTTTGCGTATAGCTACCTGAGCCACTCTTCTACGAGCTTGCTTACGCTCGTGTGGCTACCATTTGCAGCTACAATTGGCGAGAACTTGGCAGTACAGGGTACCGACAACCTTGTGGTGCCGATGTTGATTGCCGTCGTGTTGTCGAGCGGCGTTTAGCGCTTTTGGGTACCGACGTGGGCTCGTAGTGCGTTAAAGATAACAACGACGTCGACGACTTCTTGGATGGCAGCGCCATAAATAGGCTTGAATTTACCAGTGGCAAAGATGAGCATCAGCAGGATGCTTAGGCCAATACCGATCAGAATACTTTGCTGGGCAATAAAGAACGTACGCTTGGCAATGGCACGGCCGTCGGCGACGTGGCTAAAGTCGTCCATCATAATCACAACGTCGGCAGATTCGCTAGCCGCTGTTGAGCCGCGGGCGCCCAGGGCGATGCCCAGGTCGCTGGCGGTGAGTACAGGCGCGTCATTAACACCGTCACCGACAAAAGCGACAGGGCGCTCTTGGATATTTTCTACTGCGCGGATTTTGTCACCGGGTAGGGCTTCGGCGTGGAATTGCTTAATGCCGACATGCTTAGCGATAGCTTTAGCGACTGTCTTGTTGTCGCCGGTGACCATCAGCATGTTCTTGACGCCTAAGCGGCGCAGGCGCTCAAGGGTGCTCTTGGTTTCGTCGCGTAATTCGTCCTTAAAGGTAATGATGCCTGCAAGCTTGCCATCGATGGCGATAAAAGCAGCAGTGGCCTGTACAGTGTTCGCGCCGAACTGGTTAGGCAGGGTGATGTTGTAATCTTGTAGCAGACTTAAGCGGCCCACCAAGACTTCGCGGTCGGCCACCTTGGCTTCCAAACCGTTGCCAGCTAGCTCACGGACGTGCTTGGCTTTGGGGATGTGGGTGTGGCCAGCTTCTGCCTTTTCGACGATGGCTTTGGCGAGGATGTGGTTTGAACTTTGCTCCAAAGCTGCTGCCATGCCCAGGACATCTGCGCGCTTAAAACCGTGGAAAGTTTTGACCTCGTCGACTTTAGGCTCGCCACGGGTGAGCGTACCGGTTTTGTCGAAGGCGAAGGTCTGGGCTTCTGCTAGTTTTTCTAGGGCGGAACCAGTTTTGATGATAATACCGTGCTTAGCGGCGCGGCTCATACCAGAAATAATGGCAATTGGTGCCGCCAAAATAAGTGGGCAAGGTGTGGCGACAACCAATACCTCCAGGAATCTAATAGCGTGGCCGCTGAGCGCCCAGGCAATGCCTGCTACACCAAATGAGATCACCGTAAAGGGGATGGCGTACTTGTCGGCAAGGCGTACAAATGGCGCTTGGCTGTTGGCAGCGGCTTTGACTAGTTTGATGATCTGCTCATACTGGCTGTCAGCGGCTGAGTGCAGGGCCTCCGCAATGATAGCGCCGTCTTGGTTGACGGAGCCACTCAAGATGTCTTGGCCGGGCTTTTTGACTTCGGGCAAACTCTCGCCAGTTAGGCTTGATTCGTCAAAGCTGGAAACACCCTCTAGGATACGGGCGTCAACAGGCACGACTTCGCCAGGGCGGATAACAACCTTGTCGCCGATTTTAACCTCACTGGCTTTAACTTCTATCTCCTGCTTCCCTTTTAGGATCCGAGCTTTTTGTGGCGCACGGCTCAGTAAGGCGTCAAGTTCTTTGCGGGCACGGCGTTCAGCGTAGTCCTCAAGCGACTCACCACCAGTGAGCATTAGGACGATGACCATGCCGGCCCAGTACTCATGCATAACAATAGAGGCAACGATGGCAGTGGCGGCGAGGATGTCAACGCCATAGGTGCCATGGCGAAGGTCGTCGACCATGCCCCAAAGCAACGGTATGAGTTCACCAACCATCACGATAGAAAGCAGCCAGTGGGCGATGACGTCATAATTGCTTAGGTCGAGGCCAAGGGCAATAGCTGCGCCGATGACAGCCACGGCAAATAGTTTGTACTGTTTAACGAAGTGCCAAATACTTTTCATAAAATCCTAGAGTTACCTGTTTCTTGACCTCTAGTATAACAGAGAATAGCCACCGGTGTGTGAGCAGCATGCTACATACTGTTTATGCTCTTGAAATCAAGGTCATGTCGGGTGAATAATGGCTATATCGGCCAATAAACGGAGGGTCAGCCATATGTTCGCGGCGGTCGTATATGCGTGTTTGACAGTAGTAATCGTAATAAGTGTGTCGGCTACAGCCGAAAGCACTACCAGCGTATCGGTTAACGTTAACCAAAAATCAGCAATCATGCAGTCTTTGGGGATATGTGCAAAGCAGCAGTCCAGGCCTAACCTAGCTAACAGTACGGTGCCAGAACTTAAGAAACTTGCAGAATATGAGTCAGTCTGCGGCGGCCAGTTTGCTACCGAGCAGATGCTCTTTACCTCGATGCCCACCAATGCCGACGAAGCTCATGCAATGGCGAGTGACATGACCGCTAAGCTTAAAGAACTGAGCCTTCAGGGCCTTGCGCCGCTTGTCGTGTTTGAACCACCAGATTTAGCTGGCCAAGGATACACCCTTCGCAATTACAGCCAAGGTACGTTCGATGGCGCATTGCAGGGCTACTACCAGACGCTTAAAAGCCTGGGGATCACCGACAAGATAATGGGTACGTGGGTACTTTTTCCAGAGGCAAATACGCCCACATGGGTTACCACGAACGCTAGTGATTTTGTTGCTAACGTCAAAAAAGTGGCAGGACTCCAAAAGCAATATTTTCCTGCGAGCAAAGTGAGCATTTTACTTAATAACCAGACATTCTCTAATAATGACCCGGAGTGGAATACTGGGCGGTATGCAAGTCTCTTGCCATACGTGAACGGCCTTCCAAGGGGGCTGATAGATAGCTTTGGGTATCAGGGTTTCCCGTGGTTACCTGCCGCTAACAAGCAGGGCATTAAGCCGATCGAGGACGCATCTGTTTTTCTGCAGGCTGGCCTTGCGATAGAAGCGGCGAAGGCCTTAGGGGTGCACGACATTTGGCTAAATACCGGTACATTTAATAAGTCACACACCCAGTCGCCTGCTACCACGGCGATAATGCCACTGGATACACGCAAGCAAATACTGGGCCAAATCACTAACCAAGCCCAGGAGCTTAAGCGGGCAGGCTTTGCGGTCTCGGTCAATTTATTTAGTCAGAACAAGAGTGCTACGGCCGAAGCTGTCGACTGGTCCTATTGGGACCAAGGCAAGGCCAGCCAGGGATCGGCTACAAGTGCTTTTACCGATTTTGCCCACTCCCTCGTCCAGGATGGCATTGGACTGTCGGTTTACGACACAATGAATGGCCAGTGACCTACAGTTTATGGCTGGCAATTAGATCGATAGTTTGTCCCACGGTAGAAACAGGTAACCCGCTTTGCTTAATAAGCTGTAACTGTGAAGCAAGTCTTTGGCTGGTAATACTGTAGTCACCATGCTCGTCGATGCGGTGATAAACCAAGACGATCCAAGTTTTTTGTGTTTTGGCGGTGTCGAGCCAGCCACGGATAGTGGCGTCGGTGGTTTTGTCGGTTACTACCATGGCCCGGATGTTTTGGCGGTCGAGGTACCTGTCGTTGTAGCCAGGGTCAGTGCCTCGTAAGTAATTATAATAATGACCGGTGGTTTGCTGGACTTGCTGGTTATATGTCCCGTACGGAAAGGCGAAGCCACTAACCTGGCCCAGCCCGCTCTGGCGTAACGCTTTTTGGCTTTCTTTGGCATCCTGATCAGCTTGCGTGGAAGACATACGTACAAAATCACAATGTTTAAGTGAATGCGAGGCGATTTCGTCGCCATCCTTGCGTAAGTCTTTCAGCATACTGACGTTCATATATTCCTGCAGATCATGCTCTGCTGCATCAGAAATAATAAATTGTGTCGTGGGGTATTTATACTGTCGCAATAGGCCGCGCGCCTTAAGGTAAACACTGCGCCAACCGTCATCAAAAGTAATACTTATGGCGCCATGCGAGAGCTGCGCGTTTGGTATTTGATAAAGTTGGTAATTACGTGTGCCAGTACTGCCCGCATCCTTGCTGGCGACAACAAAGCGCGCCCTAACAGCAGTATGGTTGGTAAAATGCGCAGCGACAGACTGCCAATTTTTACTCGGAGCCAAAGTGGCAACGTAGTCATATTGCATACTGCCGTCTGCTGCCTGGAACTCTAGCGAGACATCCACGGGCACATTTGAACGGTAGCCAAAGCTATAGGCATAGGTTGCGTATGACTGCACGGGCACTAGCCCCATGACCCAGCCAGTAATTGCCTGTGAGTTTGCGGCAGTTTGGCTGGCGCTCGCCTGTAGATAATACCCGTTATTATCTTGGCCGTAATCGTACGTAGACACCTCAGAATCCGACAGGTGGTAGAAACCATCAGGCAATTCCGTATTGTCGTCGACATCTGCTAGCGTACTATTTGGCACAAGGTTATTGCTAAGGTGTTGGGCTTGGGTGACCACCTTTTCGTATGCGGTGCTAAAGCGAAAAACAGTGCCACTTGGGTCGGCGAGCGGTGTATTGTCGTGATTGCAGCCAATGGTAATGGCCTTGGCTTGTTCGGTCCTGATAATGCCTCCTAGGCCATTAGGGCCCAGTACCAAGAAGAACCGGTATGCTACATAGCCGCAAGCCACCAGTACACATATCAAAACAAACCAAGTAAACTCCCGGCGAACTTGTTGGATTAGCCTGCGTTGTTTTTTATTGAGCCACATCTTTAAGCGCCTTTTCTTCTAGGGCATAACGACGGCCACGGGTTTCCCAGCCCACGGCATCACCGTTATAACGGCGAAAAACCATTACCTCAAAAAAAGCTGCCACAAAGATTGACAGCTCAAGTAAGCGTAGTGGGTAGTAGTACGGCAGTGCTATCAAAATTGAGGGTCGCCGCGCGGCACTGGCCGCCAAAATGGCTAGCACGCTTAGTACTGTGTAGTCACCTATAAAAATGAGTGCAAAAAGGTGCAAGTTGTGCTCGTGGAAATACAGGTAAGGAAAGATTAAACATATTTGCAGCATGTAAAATGCCGATTCAAATAACTGGTAGCCAATGCTGATATCGATACGCTGCCGGTGGGTACCTATCCGGTATGAGCGGACACCCTGAAAGAAACCTCGCTGCCAGCGGGCAGTTTGCTTGCAAAAATCCCGTATAGTTTTGGGGTCTTGCGTATAGTTAACCGCTTCAGGTATAAAACGAATCCGGCCCAGCCTCTTACGATGGATCTGCAGTGTAAGGTCAAAGTCTTCAGTGAGACTGCCTGTGACAAAATCAAGCTCCTTAAGTATGTCGGTGCGGAAACAAGTGACAGGTCCTGGCAAGACCGAAATCATCCCCAGCCAGCTTTGGATCCGCCTAAAGATATGCTGGCCGTAGGTGTAGTTAAACGAACGGTACTTGGCAATCCAATTGCCTCGCATACTTTGTACAAAACCTACGGCTGCAGCATAGCGATGCATGTCCAGCCGGTTTTTGTATAGCCGGAAGTAATCTGGTCCAAAGACACTGTCAGCGTCCGCTACATGCAGCCATACATATTGGTCCTCAATGTCGAAGTACTTGATCGCCTTGAGCACGGCGCCGGCTTTGCCGCTACGGCCAACAGTTAGTACATTTGTGGCAGGCAAAACCTTGAGTGCTTCTATGCGGGTATTGTCGCTAGAATCATCATCTACCACATAAATATCTCGCAATCTTTGGCCGGCGGTCACAGCCGACCTGATGGTGGTAGCAATGATCAATTCTTCATTGTGCCCTGGTAGCAAGAGGGCGAGGCGTTTGCGTCTTTTAGGTCGGTCTTTCGGTCGCTTCGGCATACGGGAACCTTGGTATCACAGACTATTTTCACGATAGCTCGATTTGTCCGAACAGGCAACAGTTTAGTTCGCAGTGTATTCGTAAAATGCTAGGTTTTTGATCCGCATTTGTTGGGTTTGTGCACTACCGGCTATGTCGCCTCCGCCCGTACCACCCATTGCCAGGTTAAGAATGACGTATAACTGATTATCATCTTGGAACGGCCATTCATCGGGATTGGCTGAGGTTTTTTTGTATTCGTCGTATATTTTGCCGTCAATGGTCCAAATAACGGCAGTAGGGGTGACC
>CBJLZK010000012.1:0-11223 GCA_966427515.1 uncultured bacterium
CGACGACGAGCTGGACGTGGTACACATCTACACAAACGAAGAAGACATTGCCATGCCGTTTGCGTCTTTGTGTACCAAGCCTGTAGTGTTCACGCACCACGACCCGTTCAACTTTTTGGTGAAGTACAAGAACACGTTCCCAAAGTACAAAGACCTGAGCTGGATCTCTATGTCCTACGCCCAGCGCAAAGGTATGCCCACCGATACTAATTGGGTAGGGAATGTATACCATGGTTCATCCGACGAAGCACTACACCCAGTGAACAATCCTGCCGGTGATTACATAGCTTACCTGGGCAGAATCATCCAACCAAAGGGCTTGCACCTGGCTATTGCTGCCATTCAGGAATACAACAAAACCGCTGCAAAGCCGCTCAGGCTAAAGATCGCCGGCAAACATTACGCCGGCCACAAAAAAGACACCTACTGGCAGCAAGTCGAACCACTCATTGACGGCGACATAATTGAATACATCGGCTTTATTGACTCGTCGGACGCCAAGCGTGAATTCCTAGGCAATGCCAAAGCCGTGATCGTGCCGTCGTTGTTCGAGGAACCCTTTGGCATGGTCATTATCGAAGCCCTAGCTTGTGGCACACCCGTGATCGGGCTGAATTCCGGCGCCATACCAGAAGTTATAGACGATACTGTTACCGGCTTGGTGGTACAGAAGGGAATGTCGGAAAATAACGAAGTAGACGAAACAGCTACGGCTGCTCGTTTGGCTGAAGCTATCGGCAAAATCAATACGATTGACCGGCAAAAATGCCGCCAGGACTACGAAAGGCGCTTCACCAAAACCCGAATGGTAAACGACCATCTTAAAATCTATCAAAATGCAAAGTGCTTAATATTACAGTAGGCATATTTTGGTCTTGCTCACGTCCGTCGACGAAGCTTGGCCATGAGCAAGACCGCGCTCAGAATAACGACGGCTGCAGCTATTCCAAAACCTAGCATATTACTGTTTGGGCTAGGTGCCTTTTTTGTATTCTGGGCAACGACAGCTGTTGCCAAGCGTTTAAATACTACATTTGCCGTACCATCCGCATTGCGGCCGAAGTAGCTAATCTGCATTACCGGCCGGCCTTCAATCGTTACTGTCTTAGATTGGCCTCGGTCAATCCGCAAATCTTGCGGTGCTGAATGAATGGTTACGATAATAAAGTTATCTTGTAAGCCACTTATGGTAACAGTGTGTTGTTCGGTTGTACCGTCGTGTTCGACAGCGAAGTAAACAACCTGCTGTGGGAAGAGATTCATCTGTTGATCTTTGCCGTTGGCATAGTTGGCGTAATCTTCTAAAGATAGAGGCTCGTGCACTGACTGTTCGGCTGGTGCGGTGGCGGTTGAGGCAGGCGTAGATGTTCCCGCGGGTGTCTTTGTGGACACACTAGTAGCGGTCGATGGCGTTATAAATGTACCGCCGACAGTGGCGCCTTGGCCCACGTTGTTAGCCGCCGCAACCATGTAATCATATTTCTGGCCAGGAACTAGGCCACCCAAGCTGTAGCCAGTCGGAGGAGGGCTTCCCAGTAGCCAGTTCAAGCTTCCGTTCACAAGGCTCACTTGAGTCCAGTTACCGCTTCCGCTCACTCGGTAGTAAACATTGTAGGCTGCAACCATACTACCGCCGTCATTAGTAGGAGCAGCCCACCCAAGTGTAGCCGTAGGGCCAACGACAGAAACGCTCACATTGTTAAGCGCAGATGGGACTGTAGCAACTAGGATGGAGGATGCTTGGGCTACCTTCCCAGTCCCGGCACTATTAATACCAGCAACCTGGAAGTTATACCACTGGCCGTTGGTCAGTCCAGTCACTACAATGGACGTCCCCATGCTCGGCGTGTGGTTCCAAACAGTCCATACACCCGACTGTATATTCTCATACTGGATAGAATAGTCGGTGATAGAACTCCCGTTGTCGACTGGAGCGTTCCAGCTTAAGGTGACTTGTTGGTTAGCAGGAACCGCCTGCAAGTTTGTGGGGCTATTAGGAGTCGTGATGAAGGGAAACGGCGATGAAGTAACATAGGCACCGGTACCGACAGCATTAATTGCCGCCACCCGAAAGATGTACGTAGTGCCATATACCAAACCAGAGGGCACGCCACTAAAAAGCAGCGACGTGGTAGCAGATACGCCATGGGTCAGCGTCGTCCAACTCCCAGCTCCTTGGACCTGGTATTGGATAGAGTAGTCGGTGATAGCCGAATTACCGTTACTAGTCGGGGCCGTCCACGCGAGCAAAACCGGACTACCCATTTCTGCAACCGTAACACCTGTTGGGATCGTAGCGCTTAAGGCAGTCGGTGTGCCGGGGACGGACGGTATGACGGCATTCTTTAGGGTAGGCAGACCTGTCGTTTGTGCCCAGACATTGGTAAAATCCCAGCTGCTAAGTGGCGCAGCGGTCGTGTTGTTATAAAAGTGACTGCCGTCAGTAGCAGTGGTATTAACAGCAGTACAGCCGCTAATGGTAGTAGCATTGTCACAGGTAGTGGAATGTGCGGCAGTTGCGTCGAAGTAAATCCTACTAAAGGTCATTTGGGTCGTCCCACTATCGAGCGCACCAATCATAGCCCCACGGTTACCAGTTGAACTAAGGGACGTCACACTAAAGTCATTACTGAAGGTAATAGTACTGCCATTAGTAGCCGTCTCGCCTGCAAACCCTGACTGATTGACCGTAGAAGCGATACTCCCGGCGCTGTAGCTGTTAGTAATACTGGCTGATCCGCTGTTAGTAAAGACAGCGCCAGCAAACCCAGCAATAGTATTGGTACTACCAGTCATGGTTACGTTAGCGTAGCTATTGGCAATAGAACTGTCGCGCAAGACACCAACCATACCCCCAGCATATGAACCTGATGCAGCTAGTGTACCACTTACCGCTGTTTGCGAGACGCTCGAACCAGATTGTAAAGACCCGGCAAGCAGACCGGCGTTGCTGACCGCCGTAACTACGCCACTAACAGCGACATTATCAATAACCGTACCACTTAGGTTCAATCCGACCACAACACCAACGTAACTACTACCGGTGACCGAGGCATTCACGAAAGTTAGGTTTTTGATAGTGCCTGTTGCGTTATATCCAAACAAGGCAACGTTAGGGCTGCCAGACCGACTAATCGTAAAACCGCTAATAGTATGGCTTTGGCCATCGAGCGTTCCACTAAAGCCGTCAATCGGTAAAAAGCCTGCACCACTGTTCCATGTCGATGATGCTGAACAGTCGATATCATTTGCCAGAGCGTAGTAGGCACTGGTGTTTGACGATATGTTTTGCAAGTCGGCACAGGTCGTAACCTGATAGGGGCTGCCAGAGGTACCATTGCCACTCATAGCGCTCGTCAAACCAGTGTTAGTTAATATGGATATAACCGTAGAAAATACGACGGTAATCGCCATGAGCACAAATGAGGTCCGCTTCACACTACCTTGCCTTTTTGCTTATGCTTTTATTGTAGTGAGCATAACTATACATTGCAAACTAGCAACTGTTACACGATCACTAGGTCAGTCTTGATCCGCTTGTGGTACTGGTAATTCTCCAGCACAAAGTTTTCTTCTTTAAAGTCATCGATACTTTTGACGTCACCGACGATCTTTAGGGTCGGGAACGGGTATGGCTTGCGGTGCAACTGTTCTTTGGCGGGCTCGAGGTGATTCTTGTACAAATGGGCGCTACCGGCGCTAATGATCAGCTCGCGTGGTTCCAGGCCCGTCAGGTGTGCGACCATATGCAGCAGCAATGCATACTGGGCAATGTTAAATGGTGCACCTAGGAACACATCCCACGAGCGCTGGTACAGTTGCAGGCGCAGCTTACCCTTGGTCACGTCAAATTGGAACATGGTGTGGCAAGGGGGCAGGCGCATTTCGTCGAGCTCACCGGCGTTCCAAGCGTTGACGATAATCGCCTTACTATCTGGGTTGTTTTTGATTTGGTCGATAGCCCAAGCCAGTTGGTCAAATTCGGTACCATCAGGACGGCGCCAGTGACGCCATTGCACGCCGTATACCCGGCCAAGATTGTTGCTACCTTCGTGCAAAAAGCCGTCCCAGTAGTTAATCTTGTGTTCGTGCAGATAATCTACGTCAGAGCTACCGCTGATAAACCAGAACAGTTCGTGCAGCAGGATTTTGAATGGCATTTTCTTGGTGGTCAGGAGTGGGAAACCTTGGCGCATGTCAAAACGGATTTGAGTGCCAAAGACCGCCGTTACATCGTGGATGCCACGGGTATGTTTGGTTTTACCGTCCTTCATGATGTCGGCCATCAGTTTAAGGTATTGATATTCTGGATGCGCCATATTCGCCTCCTAACCTTTCTTGTAGGGTAGTTTGACTACCTTTAATCCGTTTTCGCGCAGGAAGCCCAAGGCGTCCTGATCCCACCAGTCATCTATGTAATGAAGCTCCCTAATTCCGGAATTCACAATCTGCCGGGAGCAAGCCATGCAGGGTGATAAGGTTACGATCATCGTGGCGCCATCCAAAGCCAAGCCTTGTTTGGCGGCCTGTGAAATACAACGTTCTTCGGCATGCGAAACGGTCGGTGGGCTAACCCAAGTACCGTCATCTTTTGGGACGTCCATAGGCCCCTGTGCAAGGTTAGCGTTAGGCAACGAAATAATCTGGTCACCGGCAATAATCGCTGCGCCCACTTTGGCGGTCTTTTTGGCCTGGGAAGTCTTTTTACTGGCCAATGCTTGCTTGAACGCCTGCATATATACTGCCTTCTTGTCGGCTCGCCCAGCTTGGAGCTCTGCCTCAGCTCCGGCTTCGGTTTCGGTTTCGGCGTACTTATCTACAAACTTATCAGACAGCTCCTGAATTTTTTTGCTCTGCTGCTTGTACAATGTCGCGTTTTCTAGGGGTGTGTATTTAAGCTTGCGGTAGTTCCAGGTATTCAGGTCAGGCCCGTCAGATGGAATGCAGTGTACATGCATGTGGTCCTGGACAGTGCTGTTCACCAGGTTGCCGCCGTCGCGCAACATGTAAATCATTTCCTTAAGGCCATGCACTTTGCGGATCATCTTTTTGGCGATGTACATAAACTTGCGGACGGTTTCCCATTCTTCGGGGGTTAGCTCCTTAGCGGATTTGACGTGCCGCCTTGGGATAATCATCAAGCTGCCATCAATGTAGGCGTACAGCGGCACGGTCATGACTATACCGTTTTCCTCGTGCACGATGTATTTGTCGCGCATATCGCAAAAAACACATTTGCCCACGGTGGTCCATATCTTACCGTAGTAGCCGCCAGTGCGGGCGTCACGATAGTACTCCTGCTTTTCGCGTTCTTCGGGGGTAAGATTCAAGTCCAGTTGCATTACTTTTCTTTGAGCGGATCCTTGCGGAGTTCCATAAAGTCCTTAAAGATATCGCCAAGCTGGCCGCCAATGGCTCGCTGCACGATTTTGGTAGTCGACAAGGCAGTCGACTGGCGGTCTACGACGACTACCTCACCACCGTATTTAGTAACGGTCTTGTACTCTTTGGAGTTTTTGTACTCCTCGGTCCAGTCTTCTTTGACGGTAATAAAGATATCTGGGCGCAATAAGCCCAGGGAAGGGGTGCAGCTAGGTTCTGGCAGGATAGTTACAAAGTCTACCGAGCGCAGATAGGTTAGCATTTCGGCACGGATTTTCTCGTCGAGGATCGGCTTGTTAGGGCCTTTGACCTTGCGGATAGCGTCGTTGCTGCTCACACCCACAACCAGGATATCCCCCCTAGCCTTAGCCTCTTCCAGATAGCGGCATTGCCCCACGTGCAGCAAGTCCCATGAACCTGCAGTAAAGACGATCTTTTTGTCTTTTTCTTTTAGTTGTTCGTGCAGCGACATTAAATCGCTTTGCGAAATAAGCCGTTTTTTCCACGCGTGAGCTGACATGGTACGTTGGTCCCCTCCATTAGTACTTTGGCTTATTCTAACATTTTTGCGCCTAGCGGGCTACGGTCGTTGTAGGTACTACAAGGTGCTTGGGGATCAGCAGCTGTACCGTCCGGATGAAGTGCTCATTGTCGGGCAATGACTCGTATGGGTTGTGACGCAAGAACTTATAGAGGTCATAAAACAAGAAGAGTTCCACGAGCGGTTCCAACAGCGACATTTGCTCTGCCACCAGGATGGCCTTGCCACGTTTGATATATCCTGAGCCCAAGAAATATTTCCTGACTTTCTCTGGCGATTTGTATTTGCAGTCCACCAGCAGGAATGCCAGCGTACGGGCCACATCAAACAATGGGTGGCCGTAAGCAGTCTTTTCGAAGTCCAGGATGCCGGTAATCCGGACCTTAAAGTCTTTGGCGTACGGTATTTCCTCGAACAAGATATTGCTGCGCACAAAATCCATATGCAATGGCTGTTTGCCGGGCAGTAATTTGGTGCCGGTAAGCAGCTGCTCGAACCGGTCAAAAATAGTGGCATTAATATGCAGTAATAGCTTGTCGTTAAGTGCGCGGTACACCGGTTCGTCGGTAAAGTATCTGCGCATCCGCTCCACAATCGCCAAATACTCATCAGCAACTTCTGGTAGGCCATCGTAGCGAAAGTTAGCGAGCGTTGCGTGCATATCACTCATCGTCTTACCCAAGACCTTGATGTGGTCCTGGTTGTAGCCTTCCCACGGAATAGTGTGGCCATTTAGGTAGTTATATAGTGCACCATACTTAACACGTCCTGGCGAACGTAACCTGATTATCCGGCTGCTAGCGGTCCTGCGGGTCAAAAAGCCATGGCTTGCCAAGTAATCCGACACCGCGTTGGCAGCTTTAATTTTGTCAAGGATACCTGACTCGCTTTTGTATAAAATCAAGTTCAGATATGTACCGTTAGGCTGCTCAACAGCAAAAGACTGGTTGCGATACCCTTTTTGGGGTTCAAGGATACTAACGTAAGAGATGCCGTAGGCTTTTAGGACGCGTTCGATAACGGGGCGTGCTGTGGGCTCGGGCATCTACCTCTCTGTCCTCTCGAGCACTAACATGTCAAAGTCGTACTCGTTTTTTTCGTCCTTGGTATGGTTCTCGATAGATAATTCGCGCCACTGTTTGTCGTCGATTTTAGGGAAGTGTACATCGCCTTCGGCTTCGGTCTGGACCACGGTAAGGTAGATGCGGTCAGTGTAGGGCAACATGGCTTCAAAAATAGCAGCGCCACCAATGACATAGACATTCTCGTCGCCATATGATCCAGCCTTGGCAATAGCTTCCTCTATGGAGTGAGCAACTGTGGTGTTTTGGCGCGCAGGTTTGTAGCCTTCGTTGCGGCTCACAACGATATACATCTTGCCGGGCATTTCGCGGCCACTGCGGTTGTAGTACCAATCCATAGACTCGTAAGTCTTACGGCCCAAGATGACAGTATGGCCCTTGGTGAGGCGCTTTAGGTTTACAAGGTCACTCGTCAATTTCCAGGGGATCCGGTCTTCACGGCCGATGACACCATTTTTGTCTGTCGCTACGATAATCGAAATCATATCTACCTAAAGTCTGACACAAAAATAACACCTCATCAAGGTGATAAAACTCTTGCTTTACATGTCGCCAACCATTCTTTAACATAAGAGTAATAAACGGGAGCTAACAAACAGTATGTCACGTCTTCCTGTCCCCGGTAGTGACGATGGCGCTTGGGGCACAATTTTAAACGATTACTTAAGCGTTGAACACAACAGCGACGGTACACTTAAAACTTCGGGCAGTGTCGGATTGCGCATGCAGTACCGCGGTGCCTGGCAAGCTTCTACAGCATATGCAGTCAACGACGTCCTTACTTTCTCGGGTACGGCATACGTGGTTACAACTGCCTTTACGAGCGGCACCAGTTTTAGCCTGACAAACTTGAGCGCGCTTGTAGCGCCACCCGGCCGGTTTAACGTTCAAGCGTACGGTGCTAAGGGTGATGGCACAACCGACGATACAACGGCAATTATCAATACCATCAATGCCGCTTTTGCCGCAGGTGTTGCCAATGGGACATACTATGCCGAAGTGTACTTCCCACCGGCGGTCTACTTAATCGCAGGCGCTCCTACCACGGGTGGCGCCACCAACGGAAGCGCACAAATCCCGTTGCCAGTTATCGATCCAGCATTTACTCCTGCAAAGCAAAAGTTTGTTCTGGTATTAAAGGGAATTGCTGATGGCAGTGCACTGTACCACTGGCAACAAACCGTACCGCAACAAGCTGGAGCGGTATTGCGATCGACGTATGACGCAGGAGCCGGAACCCCGGCAACTGGCGAAGTATCGGTTATTGGCGGGCCAACACCGCACTATGGATTTGGTGGCAGTGGAACATCCAGCAACGGCACAACCGACACATGGAATAACATGTTGGTTGTCGTTGATGGCATAACAATCGAGGTACCGCTGAACCCTAATATCTGCGGCTTCGATTTTCGCGGTATGGCAGAGGCTAATATTATTTCGGCCTCAGTACTGGCACGATCAGCGACCACAGGCGCCCCGACGATCCCAACGCCAAACTGGTCGTTTGGCCTGGCAATGCCACAGACAAATAACAACGATAACTGTAACATCGGTTATTTTTCGTGCGAAGGACAGGTGTACGGCCTGATTATTTACGAACACGTCCAGATCAATTCAGTCAGGCTTATCAACTGTTTTGATGGATTAGTTATTTGGCCGTCGTCAGGATTTCCACATCGCAATATCATTACCTATGCCTCAATTGAAAACTGTAATCAATGTGTTGTGTTTGCGAGTACAGGCATCATGAAGCTTGATATTTTGTCGCTTGATGTCGAGTGGACCACTGGGGCAGGAACTCACTTTATCGTGAGTGACGCCAACAACATGGCATACGGGACAATTAATATTGGTAGCAACGGCGGCGACGCTGGTTCATCCCTAAAAGACGCGCTGAACAACGCATCGTATGGCGTTAATGGTGGTGCCCATCTAAAAATTGTCAATATTGATGAAGGTACTGGAGCCATTGCAGCGCCGGCCGTCCCGGCATCGACGACTGCTTTACGGAATCCATTCTGGCGCGACGCCGCAGTAGCAATAACCGGTGGCACGGTTACAAATATTACTGTCGACGGTACAACCCAGTTAACGGCGACACCTGGCACGGTATACGTCCCGGCTGGCCGTTCGATTACAATGACGTACTCCGTGGCGCCGACGTGGTCTTGGGTATTGCTCTAGAATAACTGTTGCTTGCCTCTACAGCACTCTCGATTTTAATGAGAGTGCTGTAATTTTGCATAAGCATATTGCATGTAATGCTACATTGTGGGTAAATAATGGACAGCGGGGTGGCAGAAGTGTGGAGGATATATGAATTCTGGCCGTGGAGTATTTATTGTCATCGAGGGTACTGATGGCTCTGGCAAGGGCACGCAATTTAAGCTGCTTGCAGAACGTCTAACCAATGAAGGCTATGACGTTGAGACTTTTGATTTTCCCCAGTATGAACAACCCTCCAGCTATTTTGTCCGTGAATACCTAAACGGCAAGTACGGCGGCCTAGAAGACGTCGGCCCATACACTGCCTCACTCTTTTATGCGTTAGACCGCTTTGAAGCTAGCGGGCATATCCGTGCCGCCCTAGAGGACGGTAAGGTAGTGCTAGCTAACCGGTTCGTAGGTTCAAGCATGGCCCACCAAGGGACCAAGTTTCGTCATGCCGAAGAACGGCGTGGCTACTTTATTTGGCTTGATAACCTAGAATTCGAGATGCTGAAGATCCCACGCCCAACCTTCAGTTTTGTGCTGCGTGTACCTCCCGAAATCGCCCAGAGTTTAGTCGACCAGAAGGGCCAGCGTGGCTATACCGACAAAAAGCGCGACCTCCACGAAGCAGACTTGAGCCACCTTGCCAAAGCGGCCGAAGTCTACGACGATATGTGCCAGCTGTTCCCACGCGACTTTGTGCGCGTCGACTGCACCCGCGACAACCAGCTCATGGACGTGCAGACAGTTAATGATATCTTGTGGCAAAAAATCGAGCCAACCTTGCCACCACGCCGCAGCAAAAAACGCGACACCAAAAAAGCCGAGCCAGCCGAGACCCGGGCCAGCTTGGACCTACCTTCGATCACCGAAGTCGACCTACCTGCGCCTGAACCACCCAAAGAAGCCCTAGCCCTACCAGTCCCCGAGCCACCAAAGTCATTTGAGCAACCCGCAGTCGAACCCACTGCGGCCGAACAACCTCTGGAAGAGACAGTAAAAGCCCACTTTGAAGAGTTGGTAACATCACTCGAGGGCGACGTATACACCCTCAGCCCAAGCCTCAGTAGCGCCAAGGCTGCAACCATGATTGCCCAATTATCGCATCGCACCGACGATTTGCGCCAGCTTATCTTGCAGAATGCCGAGGCCACAGCCACTGCATTGGCCACCAACCAGTTAGCCGCAAGTTATAGCGTAGTCGAAAACACGAGCATGCTTGTAAGCAAAAAACTAGAATGGAGCCGTGTCGCCAGCTATGTTGAGCGCCCCAGCCGTTTGATTGCTTACGATCAAAAGGACGCCCATGGACGCTACCGCTACGTAATCCCCACAGCCCTTAACGACACCACCCGTGAACAATATTGTGCCTACATGGATCAGATTTTTAACCTGTACACCGAAATGGTCAGGCTGCTATCACAATACTTACGCGACAACAGTACCAATGCCAAACCGGCCCAACCTGAAGCCTGGGAAGCAATTATTTACCAAGAGGCCCGCGAGCAATTGCGCTCTGTACTTCCAGTAGCAGCCAAGACTGACGTTGCCATTTATGCCACCGATTTCGCCCTCGAGAGCGTTATCTCGCACCTTTTGTGCGATGAGCTGCCCGAAGCCCGCCAAGCTGGCGAGAACTTGCTTGTGCAGGCGCGCAAAGCCAAGCCACACTTCCTGGAAGGTGAGCAAGAGGCCGAAACCACAGTCTACCGCGCCAGCAACAACCAGCAGCTACGCACCTTAGCCAAAGAATACCTGCCAGCCAACTACGCCAACCACACCAAGAGTGTGCAGCTAACTGACGTCTGGCCGCGCAACGAGTTCGACCTACTGCCAGACATGTTGTACCCGTATGCCGATCTGCCCTTAGCCGAGCTAAGGGGCACCGTTAGCGGCTGGCCATATAACCGAAAACTCGAGGTCTTCGAGGCCTACATCGGCGAACGCCGCAATCACAACCAACGGCCGGGCAGGGCACTCGAAAAGGCCCATTACAGCTGGGACCTA
>CBJLZK010000013.1:0-10703 GCA_966427515.1 uncultured bacterium
GCGGTAATCCGCTTGCGCGACAAGGGTGAAGCTGTGGCCAACGGCCCTAAGGGCGACCTGTACGTAAACGTTAGGGTTAAGCCTCACAAGAAGTTTACGCGTGAAGGTGATATTATCCTGAGCCAAGAGCACGTCAATATGATTGACGCAGCATTGGGTACTGAAATCGACGTCGAAACCGTCGATGGACCAATCAGGATGAAGGTACCCGCCGGCACTCAAAGCGGCACAGACTTTAAGCTGTCGGGCCATGGCGTGCCACACCTTAAGGGTTCAACCCGTGGGGCTCACATCGTGACTATTATCGTCGATACGCCAACTAAGCTCTCTAAGCGCCAAAAGGAACTGCTCGAAGAAATCAAGCAAGACGGTGGCGGCAAAAAGGGCTGGTGGTAACCGGACTATATACAAACAATAGTTCTTCTGCGACAATGCAAGTAGTATGCGTCGCAATGCTCAAGGCGAAGACGGTTTTATCCTCATGATTATCATATTAGTGTTAATGGTCGTAGGCCTAGCAGCCATTGCTTTTATACGGGTGCGGCACGCTGCACACTAACCTGCCCAAGAGGAGATAATTTTAGATTATGGCCACTAAAGAAGTATTGCTGGTATTTAGCTACGAGACGTATCCAAATGGCAAACAGTTATATACGCATCACGCCGACATTCTGAATGAAGTTCAGGGTGATGAGCGAAACCTACATTTTACTAATGGCTACTTGCACGACATGCCGTTTGTATACGATGGCCAAGAGCTAAAAGTAATTGAGCCTCGGTCGGGCCGGGATATTGCCAGCTTTGACCTCGTATTTTTTCAAAAATGGATGGTGCTACCCCAGCATGCTTTGGCGGCAGCTGAATATCTGGCCGGCAAACAAGTGCCGTTTATGAGCCGCGAAGTCTTGCATCAGAACCCTATTTCTAAGCTGGCCGAACTACCGCTATTAGTGCAGGCAGGATTGCCAGTGCCCAAAACGGTCGTTGCACCACTTGGTTCGATCAAGCAGATGCTAGACCATGGGACGCTGCCGTTTGGTTTGCCATTCATCGTCAAGGATGTCGCCGGTACGCGTGGCAGTAACAATTATCTGGTAGAAGATACCGAAACACTGATTGCTATCGAGCGGGAGTTGCCTCACGTAACGTTTATCGCTCAAGAATTTATCCCTAACGACTGTGATTACCGCATTACGATTATGGGTGGAGAGATTGCCTATGTGCTCAAACGGACCCGCCGCGGCGACACGCACCTGAACAATACCTCGCAGGGTGGTGAGGGGGAATTTGTTGGCGCCGGAAGTTTGCCGGATGGCTTATTACAGGGCGCCAAAGCGGCTGCAGCGGCTACCGGCCGGAGCGATTTTGCTGGCGTGGATATTATTATTGGCCCTGACCAAAAGTACTGGATCCTAGAGGTCAATAAATCGCCAGAAATTCAAACCGGCTTTGACATTGCCTATAAGTCTAAATTGCTCGTCGAGTATCTGAAGCGCCGCGTAGGTTAGCCGACTAGCGTAGTATGCGGGCTATAAGGGCTGTGCGACATGATGTACAACACGTTCCGATGCTCCGAAGTGGCAATATCGTTGTAGTGTGACTGCGCGTTGGCGTTGTGCCTATCAACCAGGAAATGCCCGTCATCGCTTACTGATTTTTCGCATTCGGCGTATATCCGGTTTGCCAGAGTGGACTGGTGGCCCACGATCTGACGGCAAACCAGAAACTCAAGTTTGTTGTCCAGATGGATGTCGTTGTAACGCTCGGTCATAACCGCCTCTAAGTCGGCTACCATTTGCCGGTAGGCTGGCAGTAACTCTTGTGGGATGGGCCGGATGTAGAAGTTAGTTTCACCAATGATGCAGTGGGTGTAGAAGTACACGTATAGTTGTAGCTGGTCGCGATCGTTCACGTTATAGCTTTGGCCCAGTGTATAAAAGCGGTCAAGATTGATGGCATCAGGTCCGGTGTTATCAAAAACAACCCGTTCTAGCAGGTAGATCAGATTAATGGCATAGGTCGACAAGATACGCATAGCTTGGTCGTCGGCGAATAGTTGTTCCTTGAGCTGGATGAGCTGCTCTTTGGCAATAAGTCCGAGCAAGAGCGGTCGTGTATCGACACCATACACGGTTAAAAGGTGGCGCACCCTAAATAAGGTGTTATCGACGGTGCGCAGGCTGGGATATTTATCGAAGTAGGGTTTACGGAGCTTGAAAGCATTGGGTTCGCCAGTAGCTGGTCCGATCAGAATCGTCCTAAGACTGTCCCGCATCTTGTCCTCGGAAAAAGGGGTGGGGACGAACATAGGCCGCAGCGTACGCAAATAATCAAGCGCGGCTTTATCGCCTTCCCAAGCGGCTAGGCGGGTGCAAAAGTGGATTTGTTTGCCAAGTGGCAATTCTGACAGATGTTGGTAATAGCTGTCCTTTATACTCTGAGCAAGTTGCATATCTGTAATAGTATCATAGGGAAGGCAGCAGTAAAGCGACACCTAGGTATTGCAATATTTGTGCAAATCTGTTATAATTAACTTCTTAAAACCAAGAAATAGAAAAGCATATGGAAACGCCACCAACTCTTACCCACAAGCTCATCTTTGATGAGGTTCTTAACCGTAGTTGGCGAATAGAAAACGTGTCTAACAATAGCTACGATGTGGTCAACGACAAGGGCAAAAGGGTGCATTTTAACCTTAGCTCTCCCGAATTAAATGCCCGTGCTGGCGTAAAACTGTCGGCAGATAAAGTGCAGACTCTGCAATGTGTCGAATCACTAGGATATCAGGTAGCGCCATTTGCCGAGTATACTGACCAAAAGTCCGCTGAATCCTTCCTGAATCAACATGCGTCGATTGTGGTTAAGCCAAGCGATGGCCAGAAAAGCCAAGGTGTAACGGTAGGTGTTACGACACCAGAGCAGCTCCAGGCGGCGATTAGCCAGGCCCAAAAGCACAGCAAGCAGCACCGCGTGATGCTTCAAAAACAGCTGCAAGGGCGGGAGTACCGGCTACTGGTTATTGGCGGTACGTTTTTTGCGGCTTCATACCGCCGGCCGGCACAAGTTGTAGGTGATGGCAAACATATAGTTGCCGACCTAGTGGCAAGCCTGAATGATTCGCGCCAGAATTTGGATGGGACTCTCGAGCTAGTAGATGTAACATCGGTCCAGTCTTATCTTGGTGAACAATATAACGCAGTACCTGCCAAAGGCGAAATCATTAGCCTAAGCGCCTTGGGAGGCATGAGCGCCGGCGGCGAGGCGGTTGACATCACAGGGCTGGTTCACCCTGAATACGTTAAGGCCATCGAAGCAATTGCCCGCATTACTGGGCTCACCGTCTGCGGTTTTGACATACTGGCAGAGGATATTTCTAAGCCTGTTCCTGCCTATTTGCCGCTGCTAGAGATAAACGCAGCTCCTGGCTTTAAGCCGCACGCTTTTGTGAGCGAAGGTGCGCGCCGCAACCCAGCGCCAGCCTTGCTGGATTATGTCTTCAGTACCGAAGCGGGCCTAAAAGTTACATACGACAAGAGTGCTCGTATTGCCGGGATTGGCTTGGTGCCCTGGACGCGCCTGGGGCCTGAGCGTTGGTTCGATAATTATCGGATTGCTTCGTACCATGACTGGGATATGCATAATGTGCCGGGCGTACCAGAGGTCTTTGCCCTGGCTAGCCACGCTCAGACATTGCCGGAACTAAAGAAGCAAAATACGCTGTCACTGCTAGCGACGCCTGAGTTCCGCGATATGCTGGTCCAAAACTTGGCCGGCTATAGCTTTCTAACGTACAAGGCTGTCGAACCTCCCAAGGAATTAGTAGACGCGGGGCTTACGTTTTTGCATATGGACCAACAACTGGCGGCCCGCCTGGAAAACAAAGCTGAATTCCGCCAGCTCTTTGATGGCGAATTACCGTTCCCGGGTTATCAGATTGTTGCGAAGGCCGATATTACGCCAGACGAACCAGGCTTAACCAAAGTCATGCAAGGTCGTGATGCGGTCGTTGTCCAAGATGAGCGCCTGAGCGGTGGTAAGGGTACGTATATCGTGCGTAGCCTGGATGATCTTAAGCAGGCACTTGACGCATTTGAAGTTCTCGACGAGGGTAGTACGCGCTTAGTCGTGTCCGACCTAATTGAGGGCGCCCGCGAGCGTAGCGTACAATGCGTTGCGACTCGTTCGGGTGTATTCGTGGGGCCGCTACAAAAGCAAATTGTCCGTCATCCACTCCTCTCCAACCTTGACGTTGCTGAGGGTGACCGGTTCTGTGGTGGTGTACTAACCGCCACTGACGAACTACAGAAAGTCTACCCTACGATCAAAGGCTATGCCGAGCTAATTGGCAAACGATTGCTGGCTATGGGATACCGGGGTATCTTTGGCGTTGATTACCTGGTTGATATGGCTGGTAAGGTCTATGTAATAGAGGTAAACCCGCGCTTGACTGGTATGACGCCACTGCTAACCATGCTGTACCGCGAAGGCCAGGATATTCCTTTTTACCTGTTGCATATGCTGGAATTGGGCGGTATAGAGTATGAGCTCACAGGCTCGCCTACCGAGGGATCGCCAGAGGGCAGCTTGCTTGTCCTGCACTCGCGACACCCAAAGGCAGCGGTGGTTACAGAAGTGCCTGAATCGGGGAGCTATGACTTACAAGGTAATTTCCTAGAAAAACGCTACAGGATGGATCGGCATTCACCGGACACTCAATTATTGCTTCAGCAATATACAGTACCAGGTTTCAAGGTTAAGCCAGGGGGCCGGTTGGCAAGCATTTACGTTAACAAAGCAGTGCTGGATGAATCCGACCAATTACTACCCGAAATAGAAGAAGCCATTACAAACATAGTAAATCGTATTACACTTGAGGATATAGAGCCATGAATGATACACAGCAACCCAAAGAGCCTCGTCTAATTGGCAGGGCCGAGAATGTCAGCTTCCCTGAGTTTAACCTTATGGATGTGCCGGCTCGTATTGATACTGGTGCTCGCACCTCCGCCGTGTGGGCCAGTGATATCAAAGAAGAGAACGGTAAGCTAAGCTTTGTGTTCTTTGGTGAAGGCAATCCCTTCTATACTGGTGAACGGGTGACGTTTGAAACTTACGAAGAGCAGGTGGTAGCTAGTTCTAATGGGATGGCAGAGCAGCGTTTTAAGGTCAAACTGTTGATAAAGATAAAAGGCCGTAAGATCCGCGCCTCATTTACGCTAGCCAACCGTGCGACCCAGGTATACCCTATGCTTATAGGCCGGAACGTACTTTTAGGTAAGTTTATTGTTGATGTTAAGCGTGGTAAGACACAATTTAGGGCTGAACAGCGACGTATTGCAGACTTGCAAGCCAAGCTTAAGGAGCTGTAGGAGAAGATTATGAAGATTGCTATTTTGTCGCGTGGTGCGGCCAACTACACAACCAGGCGCCTCAAGGAAGAGGCTATTGCCCGTGGCCACGAAGTTAAGGTGATTAACTATTCCAAGTGTTACATGGCCATCGAAAAGGGCAACCCAGTGGTGTTCTACAAGGGTAAATCCCTCGATGATTTTGACGCGATCATCCCGCGTATCGCTCAGTCGTACACAAAGTATGGCTGCGCTGTAGTGCGCCAGTTTGAGATGCGTGATGTGTATACCACTACCAAATCAATCGCTATCGACCGTTCCCGCAACAAGCTGCGCTCATACCAATTGCTCGCTAAGGCTGGCGTAGGCATCCCCAAGACAGTGTTCGCTTATGAGACCGCCGACCTAGAGGATGTTATTCAAAAAGCCGGTGGGGCACCACTGATTGTGAAGGTTGCCCGCGGCACACACGGCAACGGTGTAGTATTGGCCGAGACCAACAAATCAGCCAAGGCTGTAATGCAGGCTTTTTATGTAGAAGGCGTGAGCTTTTTGGTGCAGGAATTCGTAAAGGAATCTGCCGGTGAGGACATCCGTGCCTTAGTAGTGGGCAGTCAAGTAGTGGCGAGCGTTAAGCGCCAAAGCCTTGACGATGACTTCCGTTCCAACACTCACCAAGGTGGCGTAGGCAAGCCTGTCAAACTGACACCCGAAGAAGAGCGCGTAGCCATCAGGGCTGCCAAGGCCATGGGCCTGCCAATCTGCGGCGTGGACATGATGCGCTCCGAACGCGGCCCATTAGTGCTTGAGGTTAACTCTTCTGCTAGTATTAAGACACCAGAACTACTAACCAAGCGCAATGTCGCAAGCAAAATCATTGAGTACATCGAAAAGAACGCCAAACAACGCAACCGCAAAGACCGGGTGGGTGCTTAGGCACGCCAACGCAATTGCGATTGTTGTTTCGGTTATAGTTCTAGCGTGTACGCTACTACTCTGGTGGTGGTTTGCGCCCATGACCCGCACACTACGTGTGGGGGATAACAAGTATTCGCTTGAGCTAGCGACGACTCCGGGCCAGCAAGAGAAAGGGCTTTCGGGCCGGGCCTCGATGCCGCAAGATCATGGCATGCTCTTTATCTTTGGCGGCGCTAGTGATCAGTGCTTCTGGATGAAAGGGATGCATTTCCCCCTGGATATTATCTGGACCGATGCATTGCACAAGGTCGTGTATATGCAACCCGACCTTTCACCCAGCACATATCCTCATACTTACTGCTCGACGAGTGCAGCCAACTATGTGATTGAGCTCAACGCTGGTGCGGTCAAGCGTAGCGGCATTCATATGGGGCAGGTACTCAATTTTTAAATTGCTCATGCTATTATTAGCTTGATATGCCCAACAACATCGAAATTATTGTGGCGCTCGCAGTGCCCATCGTCGTGCTGACGATCCTGCGTATCAATGCGGCAATGGTCTTTTTGAGCCTGTGCCTTGGCTATGTGTTGGTGCAGTTCGTAGCTAACGACACAGATTCATTAATTAGCTTTATCGCGCCCAACCACAATTCGATAAGCGCGAGCACGTGGCGCCTGATCATGTTCCTAGTACCAGTGATTATGACCAGTATAATCATGCTATTTAGTGTTAAGGGGCAGATAAGAGTGGCGCTCAACGTCTTGCCCGCCGCCGGGGTATCGGTGTTGGGGCTGTTGCTAGCTGTGCCGATGCTAACGCCAGGGCTGCAGGGGTCGATCCAATCGCAAACATTATGGTGGGACATTGCCAAGGGCCGGGCCGCGATCGTGGGCGCCAGTGCCTTTATTAGCCTGCTGTTTTTGTGGCTGCAGCGGCCGCACCACAAAAAGGACGAAGACAAGCACCACCGTTGACTTTTTGGCTAAAATCAGGATAATATAATCTGTTAATGCCCATTCTTGGACGCAAGTAACAAGCAATGGGCCCATAGCTCAGTTGGTTAGAGCAGCGGCCTTTTAAGCCGCGTGTCCTGGGTTCGAATCCCAGTGGGCCCTCCAAAGAAAAAGCCCCAGTCAAATGCTGGGGCTTTTTCTTTGGCTTACCTAAATTTGCGGCAAGTTGGGTACATCCGCAAAGCCAGGAAGCAGAGCAAAAGCCGCCGCCGCTGTCTCTGTATCTATCCTCTGTCGTTCGGATGGGGGGCTAGTAGAAGTGGTTGTGCCTTCTGCTATTACGGGGCAAGTGGCCAAAAGACCCAATGGATTCCTAAAGCCAGTCTCAGCGATTGTCTTTAGTAGCTGCTGTGTTGCTGCATTGCCTTCGCACTCGTGCTGGGTCACTCTTAGGTATTCTGTTGCCGATAGGCTGGTTGTGCTAAGGGCTTCACGCGCTGCTGCTGCCATATCTTTTGACGCTGCCGAACCGAATGTTATTCTTCGCCAGCCTTTGCTGTCATGCTCAATTCGTGGATGTATCTGAGGAGCGTCAACATCCAGTGTTGCTGCGACAGCTTCCAGAGTGACATTAATAAGGCCTCGTGCCGCGGTGTGGATGTATTCTAGCCGCCGCCGGTGGTCGAATGATCTAGCTATTTCGGGGTAGTGATTTAAAAGGTATCCGTCATGGAACCAGCCGATGGTGAGTCTTTCATTAGTCGAGGTTTCGTTTATAGCCATAACCCGACCATACAAGCGTAACCATTATTTTGTCAAATCGGCAGGAGTGTTTGTTATCATAAAGCTATGGATACAGAACTTGTAGATATTATCGGTGATGACGGTACAGTTATTGGTAAAGAGCTTAAAACAGAAGCTCATAAGCATGGTTGGCTGCACAAAACAGTCATTGGTTACTTAAAGTATGGTGACGACTGGGCGCTGGTGCGGCAGGCTGCGGACCGCCAAGACGCTGGGCAATTAGTGGCGCCTGTTGGTGGGCATGTACGGGCTGGCGAATCTGAAATTGAGGCGTTATTGCGTGAGGCAGAGGAAGAAATCGGTACCCGCAATATTGCCTACCAGCATATGGGTAACGCTGTATTTCACCGGCAGGTCATTGGCCGTGATGAAAACCACTTGTTTGTAATTTACGAAATTAGTACTGATGACGACGTAGTTCTGAATGAAGAGTCGGTGGCTATCGAACGTTTTACCCGTGACCGGCTACGACAAGCCTTAGCTGAAAGCCCCGAAAACTTTGGCGCAGCCTATTACTTTGTACTGGAGCATTTTTACCCGGAATATTTGCCAAAAGATTATCTTAAGCGATGGGCTAAATCTCGGTTGTGAAATTTAAAGAGACCAGAAAACGCTCGATTATAAAATCAGTAACATTCAGGATGCTGATTATTTGTACCGATCTGGTCGTGGTATATTTGCTTACCCATAGGCTTGACGTGACTATTTCGGTGACGATCTTTACTAACATTGCGAGCACGATTTTCTACTTTTTGCACGAACGGGTGTGGGACAACATTAGCTGGGGCAGGCGCCGCGTTAAAGTTCAATAATAGGGGTTGAACGAGGGGCAACTACTGCTACAATGCGCGCGTGCTGCGACGGCATTGGTTGATTACGTTTTTCTGCCTGTCCTTGTTTGCCGGGATTTTTTTGGCCAAATTATGGCTCCTGGCTGACACGTCTATCGTTTGGTTTTTGCTGTTAAGTGCCGTCGCTAGCACATGTAGGCGCAACTGGTTGACGCTGGTGACGTTCTGCTTGCTAGGGCTGTCGGTGGGTTTGTGGCGTGGCGGTGTGTTTGTACAGCGGCTGCATAACAATGAGCGTTGGTATGGACAAATTGTGACGATTGTAGGCAGTGCTGACGATGATGCGACGTATGGCAAGCAGTACCAGTTGCAATTTAATTTACGCAGCGCCAGCCTGGTTGCACCTAGGGCGCAGCCATTGCTGGGCAGTTTTGCAGTTGGAGGCTTTGGTGAGGTAGCGGTTTATCGTGGAGATTCGGTGCAGGTAACGGGCAAGTTGCGACCCTCACTGGGTAACAACATCGCTAATATCAGGTATGCCAAATTAGTAGTAACCCACAGGGACGCGTCGGCGCTTAATAAGCTGCGGCGGTCAGTCATTGCTGGTATGCAAACGGCATTGCCCGAGCCGATGGCGTCGTTTGCTATGGGGCTGCTTATCGGTCAGCGCTCGTCGCTGCCCGATGATGTTAGCCAGCAGCTCAAGCAAGTAGGCCTTACGCACATGATTGCAGTCTCGGGCTATAACCTGACGATTATTGTTATGGCTTGCCGCCGGCTGCTGGCTAAGCGCTCCAAATACCAAACCACTATAACGTGCTTACTGTTAATGGGCTTATTCTTGTTAGTGACAGGCTCTAGCCCACCGATTATACGGGCGAGTATGGTTAGCGGCCTAAGCCTATGGGCGTGGTATTATGGCCGCCAGCTTAGGCCAATTGTCTTGCTGCTAGTAAGTGCCGCGATTACCGTGTACGCCAACCCGTTATATTTGTGGGGAAATGTCAGCTGGTATCTTTCGTTCCTGTCGTTCTTTGGTGTGGTATTAGTGGCGCCATTGATTGCCAAACGCCTTTATGGCGGCCGCGAACCGAAACTGCTCGCAGCTGTTACTATCGAAACGGTTTGTGCCACAGTTATGGTATTGCCGTATTCGCTGTATATATTTGGCCAAACTTCGTTGGTAAGCTTGATCGCAAACGTTTTAATTGTGCCGCTCGTGCCGCTTGCTATGCTGCTGTCGCTGCTCGCTGGGATAGCGGGTATGTTGGTCGCTAATCTGGTGGGTTGGTTGGCCTGGCCGGCAGTGTGGCTGTTAACTTATATGCTCGATGTAGCAGGCATGCTGAGCCGCCTGCCGTTTGCTTATGTGCAAAACATTGGATTTTCGTGGCGGGCAATGTTCGTAAGTTATGCTACAATAGTGTTAGTTTTGTTAATACTGCAGCGTAAGGTCCGCGAACTGCGGCCAACAAAGTAAGCAAAAGGCGCCCTACCGCAATGACCCCCAGAAACCACCGCCTCAGCCGTGACGAAGTCCGAGCCTCAATAATTGCTACCGCCAGAGAAATTGCCGCAGCCGACGGCTGGTCGGCAGTGACCGTCCGCAAAGTAGCCCAGCGTATTGGCTACACAGCACCGATTATTTATGAGCACTTTGGTAGCAAAGACGAAATGCTTAACCAAGTGCTTAAAACTGGTTATGATGCGCTCCATGCCACGGTCGTAGAACTAGTAGGCAATGCCAAAGAGCCCGAGGAGCGTATTAGGGCTATGGTGATGGGTTATTGGAACTTTGCCCATAGTATGCCCGAACTGTACCAGTTGATGTACGGTATGGAAGGCGCCAGAGCCACTGGCGAAGAAGCCCGGGATTATGCAGCCCCTA
>CBJLZK010000014.1:0-10632 GCA_966427515.1 uncultured bacterium
AGTTACAATCGCCGCAAGCTCGTCTTGGGTTAAGTGCCCCATTACTTTTTACTCCCGTTGTTAGATGGAAACAGGTAGCGCACAGCCACAAATAGCATGCCCGTAATCTGGGCGATGGTAGCGGTGACTACCAGCCTAAAGCTCCAATCTTCCAGGCGGAAATGCCCAGGCCAGTTAGTGGCTTGGAATAAAGCAAACAGAAAGATCAGGGCAGTTTCAGCGGTCAGGAACCAGAACAAACGGTTAAGCGTGACACGCTTAAGTAAGATGTCTTGGGCCGTATTTTCGTTCTCGAGCTGCTGTTTGCGCGCAATCTCTTGGTTGATGTCGATCGGTGCTGGCGCGGTAGGGCCGGAGGCAACCCCTGATGCCGGTGCCCCAATGGCGTATTTGCGGTACCGTTGGACAGCAACACTGTCTTTAACTGGTGCAGACTGAGGCTGCGCGCTCATTCTTGCACCAATCCCAGGCGAGTTAACCTGATGCTCATAGCTACAGCCGAAACCCTAAAGATACGGGCACATTCCTGGATTGAGCCAAAAGCCTGCCAGGCTCTGCGTACCAAGTCTTCAGGCATAAGCAAAGCCGCTGCAAAGTTATTGGCCTCGACCTCCAACTGAGTCTTAACCACATCGTCAGCCCGGAATAACATATTCGGGCCATCCAGCCATGCATCCTGGTCCACCACACCCTTTTGGGCCTGCAGGTAATCCTTGTGCAAAAAGTAGTGGCCAAGCTCATGGCCAAGCGTAAAGTGCTGCCTGGTTTCGGGCTTAGTGCTATTGATCAGAACTGTGTAGCGGTCATTTTCGAACAGCGTCACCCCAGAAACATTGTCGTCTTCTAGGTCTACATAGTGGATATCCAGGTCGGGATGAGCAGCCAGGATATTCTCGTAAGGGAACGGTGCAATGCTGCCCGGGTTATACTTGCGCGCATAACGCTCAGCAGTTCGGATAATCTCCTCATTGGTCATACGTTTATTGTAGCCTTCTCCTTACGAAAAGCGCAACAGGGGCGAGTATATGTAATTTTGGTAGCACCGCCCGCGCACTGCGTACAAAATTACATATACCTGCCCCTGTTAATTACGCTGAGAGACCTACTCCCAACGAAAGACACGGAAAGCGATCAGGTAGATCACTACCATCCAGACGCCCAGCACGGCGATCTGTGGACCCAGGTCGAGCAAGCTCTTGCCTTCGGTGGCAATCAGGCGGATACCGTCGACGGCAGCCGACAGTGGGATATAGCTCGATACATTCTGGAGCCATTCAGGCATCAGGAAGCGCGGGAAGAACACACCAGACAGGAACATCATAGGGAAAACCACGATGTTAGCTAGTGGCGCTACCTGTCGTTCGTTCTTTGCCCAACCGCCCAATGCTAGGCCGATGCCCAGGATAGTAACGATACTGAACATAATGTAGACCAGCAGTTCGATTGGGTTACCGACGATGTGCAAGTGAAATACGCTGATAGCGACCGCAAACATCACGGCAATCGAAATTAGTCCCAACAGCACCTGGGTGACCACTGTAGACAAGAAATATTCCGACACCTTAAGTGGTGTGGTGTGCAAGCGGCGTAAGATACCTTGCTTCTTAAGTTCTGGGAAAACGTTAACAGGACCAAAGATACCAATACCAAGGATGGAGAAGCCTAACAAACCAGCAAAGGTATAGTCAAACTGCTTCAGGCCCTTCTGGGATGACTGTTCACCCTTAACAGACAGTGGCGTCACAGTGTGGACGTACTTACTGTTGATCTGGGTAAACTGAGCATCAAGGATAGATACCAATGTCTGGCCTGCTTGAACCGAGTTTTGGTTGTACTCTACGACAGCCTGACCGGTTGGGTAGTTTTGGCCCTTTGCCACCGTACCAAAATCCTTAGGCAAGATAATGGCGCCATCTAGTTGGCTCCGCTTCAATTTTTCGTTAACCTTGTCCATGTTGTTTACAGTAGAGTCGACCTTAAAGACCTTTTGGTGGTTGATCGAATCAACAAACTGCTTGGCAAATACCGTGTTGGAGTTATTAATCACGGCCACCTTAAAGCTAGTGCCGCTGTTCTTACCAAAAATGCCACCAAAGACAAACAGGAAGATCAGTGGGAACAAAATCGAAAAGAAGATCGCGACGCGGTCACGGAAGAACCGCTTAGAGTTAATCCGCGTAAATGTCCATATAATAAATAGTGAACGGTATTTGGGTGAACCAGTCTTGGCCATATTAGTCCCTCAGCCCTTTCCCTGTAAGATCAATAAATACGTCCTCTAGATTTGCCTGCTCTACGCGCTGTTGCTTCTTAAAGCCGCGGCCCAAAAGCTGCTTAATCAAGTTCTTTGGCGTATCGATAGTCTTGATTTCACCGTTGTCCATGATTGCTACGCGGTCACACAACAGCTCAGCTTCGTCCATGTAGTGCGTCGTCATAATCACAGTCACGCCTTTATCACGCACGTGCTGTACAAGTTCCCAAAGGTTACGGCGGGCCTGTGGGTCTAGACCCGTCGTTGGCTCGTCCATAAAGAACACTTTAGGGTTGTGCACCAAAGCAGCAGCGATACTTAAGCGTTGCTTTTGGCCGCCCGAGAGGTTCTCGGTGTAGTCGTTGGCTTTTTCGCCGAGGCTAACGTCATTTAGGAACTCCATCACATCTACGCGCTCACCATAAGCAGCGGCAAATAATTCGATGGTTTCGGTTAACTTAGATTTATCCTGGAAGGCCGGTGACTGTGGCTGCACACCAATAACCCGCTTAACGTCGCGGGGGTGTTCGGCTACGTCGATGCCGTCAATTTCCGCCTTACCACCGTCGATAGGACGCATGGCTTCAAGCATTTCTAGGGTTGTTGTCTTGCCGGCGCCATTCGGCCCTAGAATACCGAAAATTTCGCCTTTTTCTACTTCGAAACTAATCCCTTTCACGACCTGCTTGTCGCCGTAGGTCTTTTGGAGATTAGTTACTTTTACTATTGGTCTGCTCATAATGACCCACTATAAACCGTTAGATAATTAAGATAAAGCCCCTTGGAGCAAAAAGAGAAAAGAGAGAGAAAAACAAAACACCCCGGGATAAATCTCAAGGTGTTTTGCGGTAAAAAGTAAGCTACTAACCGCGCTTAACGGTCAAGAAACCATTGCGTGGGTTTTCGTTGACCACGAAACCTGCAGGCAGCTCAGCGACAGCCTCTGGGCGCTCGTCCTTGCTGAAGTAGTAAATGGTCTGCTTCTTGCCACCGCGAAGGGTTACTTCCTTTGAGTTAAGGTAGTACTTCACGCCCTTGGAGTTTGTGTGACTGTATGCCATTGCTAGATTTTCTCCCTCTGTTATGCATTTAGTAATGGTACCCCTACCATACTCTGACGGTTTTTTGTTTGTCAACTACTTTTCAATCTGTAATGCCGTCCGGTACCTCCAGAGGCAACAAAAAGACTGCCCTGTGGATGAAGTTGAGTTGCACGGCAACATGCTTATGTATTACACTGGGATCTATAAAGAAAATGTTATAAAGGGCGGGAGAACCTACATGGATTTTTTGCATCGGAGTGCGAATAATCAACCTCAATCAGCACGAACAAATGGCAGCCAGTCTGCCGGTTTATCAAATGTAGAAAGGGTAAAGAACGTGGTAGATAACCAGCCAAAGTGGATGCGCATCACTTTTGTAGTACTACTCTTTTCGGCAACTGTTCTTCTACTTTCCATCGCAGTTTTGTTCTACACGGGCAGGACTCATGAGGGCGAGATAGTCGACGGTACCAAAGAGCAAGCAGTCTTCTTGACCAACGGTCAGGTTTACTTCGGTAAGATTAAGACTATTAATACTCAGTACGTTGACCTTCAGGATATCTTTTACCTGAACTCACAAGGTGGCAGCAACAACAATAACAATTCAACCCCAACCAGCTTCTCACTTGTAAAGCTTGGGTGTGAATTGCACGGTCCAATGGACGAAATGATCATCAACCGCCAGCAAGTTAGCTTCTGGGAAAACCTCAGCACGACTGGCAAGGTTGCTAACGCTATCGGCCAATGGAAGTCACAGAATCCAAACGGTCAGAAGTGTACCGACACTACTAACAGCACACAGCAGAGCACTGGTACTACCAACAACAACACCAGTACTAACAGCAACGCTAAGCAATAAGCTAAGCTAGCTACACTAAATAACCCTCGGGCAACCGGGGGTTATTTTTATACTTGCGCAATGTTTATTGACATTCGTAGAGTTGAGTATGGATAGATGAGTTTTAACTGCCCCACCTGCAAGGCATCCTACACAAACATAAACCTGTCCAATATCTGGAACCCCAAGTGTAGGCATATATTCTACCGGCCACCCGCAGTTGGGCCAATGACCGCACCAGCGCCTAAAGCTTAGTCACAAGTCTACTTAGTCAGCCGCTTGGCAATACGCCCAGCGGCAATGCGTAGTACGAGTAAGATTGCCAGCAAAATAGTAAGCAGCAAGCTCCAGCCGGCTAGGTCGGGCGACCATGTTGGCGATACGAAGTCGAACTTATACATGGCGTCCGGAATGCTCTTGGCCACGACATTATGTGATTTTACGTAGTCTTCGACGCACGAAATACGATAGCGGCCAGAAAAGCCTGTGGGGATTTGCTGTTCGCAGTAGTGCTGGGCGTCGTTATAGATGGTGTCATTCTGGGCTTTTACCCGGGCGGCTTCGGCCTGCTGCAGGCGTTCGTAGGTGTACTTGAGCTGGATCGGCGGGTACACGTTGGTACTGGTCGCAAGCTCGGTATTCATATGGCCGTAAACGTAAGCCCGCAGATTTTGCAGCGCTGCCTCGACGTCGCCATTGTTTTGGTCGGCCTGGTAGACTTTGTCGCGCAGGCTGATCATGTGCAGGTTGTTTTGGCGTAAGGCCACTACCGAAATCGTGGCGCTGAGCAAAAAAGCTACAAGCAAATACCGCACCTTGACCGGGCGGATACGGTGCGTCCAAAAGTGGTGTAGCGCTTTTTTGTCCATCTTATGTTTATTTTACAGCTTTTACCCAGTGTAGCACAGGCGTTACTGCAGTCTGTCCGCCTTTCGCAAGTAAAATTCACACACTCGGGGTGAACCGTTTTAACTAACAGGTATTCGTTGCTACAATACCCCTATGCAACATATCTATTTTTCTGGGATTGGTGGCACCGCGATTGGGCCATTAGCCCTTATTGCCCACGAAGCAGGCTATAGTATCTCTGGCTCAGACAAACAAAACAGTTTGTATATCGACTACCTCAAAAAACATGGCCTTAGCGACATCCACATCGGACAGAGCTACGAACAAATGGCAGAAGTCCACGAGCGCGAACCGATTGATTGGTTTGTATATACCTCTGCCCTACCCATGGAGCAGCCTGACGCGCCAGAGCTCAAGTTCTGCCGGGACCACGGTATCAAGGCCACCAAGCGTGACGACTTCTTGAACCACCTACTAAACGAGAAACAGCTTAAGCTGATTGCTATCGCCGGCACGCACGGCAAAACCACCACCACGGCCATGGCCATTTGGCTGCTCAAGCAACTTGGCCTGCCAATCAGCTATTCGGTAGGCGCCAAGATGAGTTTTGCCGACATGGGCGAATACAACCCAGACAGCGAGTATTTTGTGTACGAGGCCGACGAATTCGATCGCAACTTCCTGGCCTTCCACCCATATATCTCGCTAATTGCTGGCATCGACTGGGACCATCCAGACATCTACCCTACCCGCGAAGAATACAACCAAGCTTTCCGCGACTACCTAGACCAAAGCGACCAAACAATTATTTGGGCTGCGGATGCCGGCCGCCTAGAACTTTCTGCCAACAACCAGCTAACTATTCTGCAAGACGACGATCCGCTTATGGCTCAAATAAGCCTGCCAGGGCTCGTTAACCGCCAAGACGCTCTGTTAGTCATCAAGGGTATCCAAAAGCTCACAGGCACGCCTGTGGAAGAGCTAGTGGCCCATATAAACAAGTTCCCCGGTGTGGCGCGCAGGTTTGAGCAGATCACCAAAGGTTTATACACCGACTATGCCCACACCCCGCCCAAAATCCGTGGCGCCCTGCAGCTAGCCCATGAAGTTGCCGGCGACAATGTGGTGGTCGTGTACGAGGGCCTGCACAATACCCGCCAGCACTTTATCAAGGACGAACTACGCACACTTTTTGATGACGTCAAAGAGCTATACATCGTGCCAAGTTACTTAGCCCGCGAAGATCCAAACTTGCCGCTTTTGACGCCTGATGACCTAAAAACGCTGCTGAGCCCCGCAACCCAAGCCCGCGCTCATAGCGCCGCGCTCGACGACCAGTTGGCAGACACAATCAAGCAACACCTCAGCCAAGGGAATTTAGTGCTCTGTATCTCGGCTGGAGGCGGCCACAGCTTGGACGAATGGCTGCGCCAAACGTTCGCTGTATAAATTACCTCCAAAATGTAGTGTTCGTTTTATACCGCTTACGCTATATTTATAGCTATGCAAGAGGGAACCCAAGTGAGGGCTGGTCTAAGCCGGCGCGTTTTTATGGCTATGGCCGATTTAGATCTGGCCCAGGCCGCTGCCGACCATAACCGGCCTACACGTTTTTGGCGCCAGTGCGCCCGTGACACCCAAGGGCTGTGGGTACGCTACGCCGACCAAAAGTCCGCATGGGGCGTACCGTATTTCCATGGTAAGCAAGAAATGTACAAGACACCGCAGGAGCACAAATACCTGCTTGCCCACCTCGATGCCCGCCGGGCGTTTTACGATGGACTACTTGATGTGCCTTCTATGGAGCTAGCCGATTTTAGGCTATGGCTCGAGACCTTACGCTGCCTGCTGGAGTACCGCAAGCAAGAATCGACGCTCCACGAGAAGTCGGTCACCGATAAGCACACCGAAATTGTCCGTGAGCAGGTTATTCCACTTGCCAAAAAATATCACGACCCATATGCCACTGGCGCCGCATCCGGGCCTGTCTTTGCTGGTTTTCCTAAAGCCAGTCTACCTTATGACGAGACCAAGGATGGCCGTATTTACCACCACTATCCTTCCCTGGACTACACCGATGAGTATCTCGGCGAAGCTCTCGACACGCTCAAAGAAGCTCTGCGCGAGGACGAAATTGACGACCGTGAAGCCTATATCCGGCACATCGCCTACTTCTTTCAGGTATTAATTAACCTGCACTTGTTTGCAGCTGTTAACTCTAGCTTGTATATGAACCTTTGTGACGGTTTGCTAGAAATTGGCGGCCTTGAGGGTGTCGAGCACGGCATCTTAGACTTCGTGGCCTTTCGTTTCCAGCCAGAAACTTTCCAAGACTATTTTTATGACAGTGTCATAAACGGCCAACGACAGTAGCTAGACTGTTGCAGCCGTAAAGAATGCAGCCACGATCAAGGCAAGCATAATCCAGAACCAGGGGTTAGCCAGGTTAGATGGCTGCTTGTTGCGCGCCTGTAACTGGTGGTCCACATCGGCATGAGTAGGTTGGCCTGGGGGCAATGCCGGGTTGGTAGTACCACTTGGTAATACACCGGGCAGCATAGGAGTGCCGTACTGGTCTTGCATTGGTGAGCCTGCGGCGATCATGCCGCCACCGCCAGCCATACCACCGCTGTCGCCCATACGGTCTCTAATGACTTCTTGCTGGCGTTCGCGTTTAAAGCCTTCGCCGTATTGAATAGCGCCAGCAACTTCGTGGCCATGCTCATCCACCACAATATTGTGCCAGGCGCTGTGCTCTACACGTTGGTCAGGGCGGACGTCAAAATGTGCGTCAGCAATGTTGGCCTGCTGTTCAGGATCCTGGGCTTGTTGTTGCGCTTCGGGGCGGCCAACAACACGCTCGGCGCCCATTGGCACCATTGGCCTGGCTTCGCCTGCGCGGGCTGGCGCAATGCGCTCTGCGCCGCTCGGTGCTGCCTCGAAGGGACGTGGCAGACCGCCAGACAGAGGCTGTTCGGCCGTTGGCCTGGCCGCTGCATATTCCTGGCCGTAGCGCATCCGCTGCATTTCATCGGCCTGGCGCTGCTGCTCGGTAGAAAATTGACGCTGGCGTTCTTGCATAATCCTGTTATCGGTTGAAATCCGTTCTTGCAGCTTGGCCTGTTGGTCGGCGGCCCGTTCATTGACCCGCTTTTCGAGTTTACGGTCGGCGCGTTTACGGAAAATATATTCTGCACCTAATAGCGCAGCTACTGCAGGAACCCGCGGATCACGGTTAGACGCAGGAATTGGCCGCTCGATCGGCATCACAGGAGCCGTGTTAGGGTTGGCATTAGGCATTCCGGGAGTCATATTGTAGTTGGCGTATACAGGGTTATAAGGATTATATGGCGCCTGGTTATAGTTGTAGCCAGGCCCGCCTGGGCCCATTGGAGGCTGGTTAAAGTTGCCTGCAGCGTTTGGGCCTGGACCAGCTGGCGGTACTGGTGGCAAGTTACCCGTATTGTTGGCTTGGTTAGGTAATGCCCCGCCAGGATATACATTGGGACTAGGTGCGCCCACTGGCTGTTGCGGAATATTAACGTTGTTAGGGTTGCCTACTAACGGAGTGGCACCTGGGGCAGGGTTAAAGACCTGGTACTGGGCAGGCCGTGGTTGTGCGCTCGTTGCAGGATCATCGTCAGTAGCTTCGGCAGTAGCTGCCGCAGGCATAAACTCACCCATCCGCGGGGCGACAGGTGGAAATGTGTGTAATGGAGCAACTGGACGTTGTGGTACCACCGGCACATCATCAGGGGAAGCTTCGGAAGTTTGAGCCGCTGCTTGCTCGGCTACCTGAACATGCCCACCCGCTACAGCTTGAGGCGCTTCGGCAACGACAATTTCTGCTTCTTCGGCTTGGTGCCTATCCTCTTCTTTATGTTCAGCTTGGTGCTGTTGGGCCTGGGTTTCGGCAATGATCTCGGCAATGGGGCGAGGCTGAGCTACTGGACGCTGTGCTGGTTGCTGGGCGGCGGCAACTGCAGCTTGCTTAGCCTTAGTTGTCGACGAGTCTTCGTTAGAATCTTCGTCATCTTCGGTGTCACCTTCGTGCTTTTCTTTGGCCTCTTTGGGTTTATCGAAGTCGGGGCGGCGGCGCAGGTCGTCATCGTGGCGCCAGTTAATCACGCCTTCTAGTGGGACTTCGACGGGACGAGGTGCAGGGGCTGGGCGTTCAGCACGCTCAAATGAAGGTGTAATAGGGATCGGGGCAAAACTAAAACGATCGGGCTTGGATGTACCGCTTTCTTTACTGCCTTTACTGGCATCCGACTGGTTATATGGTTGCCGTTCCATTTAAAATATTACTTCTGACGTTATCTTTTTATTATACCGTGTCTAAAAAGACAACTATAAAAGCAAGATTACCTTACCGCAAATTAATTTTACTATCTATATTTTACCATCCAAACTGGCTGTAGTACTCACCTTTGGCAATATTTTGTAGCGCTCTGGCCTGATAATCCTGGATTTCGTCATTTGGTAAGTTGCCGGCATCGAGCCACTCCAGCTTGCTATGGCGCTCCGGTTCGGCATTATAGGGTTCACCTTTCCACTTCTCGGCCTCAAAGTAGACATCAATACGTACATGGTCGCCACCATGACGCTGCACCGTATGGACATAGCGCAAATCTGCTTCGTCTATATCCACGCCAGCTTCTTCTTTGGTCTCGCGCACAGCTGCCTGCTTGTATGTCTCCATATCTTCGACATGTCCGGCCGGCAGGGAGTAAAAACCATCCATAAAACCAGTATTCTGGCGCATCACAAAGGCTATTTTGCCCTCGTGTCGGAGGATGACGTACACAGACGGAACTTGGGTAGTGCCGCGCATAGGTGCTACTTTTGCCAGTCTCCGCTGTTGCGGCGGTTGCGGCCGTACATGTGCCAACCGTGTGGCTCGCTCTGTTCGAGCTGATCGAACATTTGCTTGGCGGTTTCGGTAAATAGTTTGGTGCGGCCTACAAAGGCACGGTTGTCGTGCCATAGCTCGCGTAGCTTGCTGACACCCTCCTGTTCGGCCAGTTCAAAGTCGACGTCAAGGTTGTCGGCATCTTTTACGATCTTGGATTCGAGCGATTCACGCTTTTCGTACTCTTCCCAGAGTTCAAGGTACTCTTTTTCGATACCAGTGCCAGCTAGCATATCGTGGATAGCAAGCTCTTCGTTGCGAACGACATACTGACGGGCAATGTAATCAACGTCGCCAGCGCGGCTTTCGGCAATGTCGTGTACCATAGCAAGCTTGGCAACTTTACCAGTGTCGACATCCTTTTCGTGGCTGGCAATCACCATGGCAATCCAAAAAACACGGAAGTGGTGGTCAGCCAGGTTGGCAAAGTTTTTATTATGGAAGCGGCGCCACATACGGTCAATCAGACGGATGTTGCCCATTTCGTACAGAAAGTTAATATCAGGCTGGAAATCTTTTGGCTTTGTCATACTGCAAGTTTAGCAAAGAACTGGCATTCTGTACTGCTATAAACAGCTATTTTGAGGCCACGTAAGCCACGAGCGTCAATGCTATCAAGACCACCATCACGATGACTGTTGCGGTAATAGCGCCTACTGGTAGAGGTGGTGCTTGCAAGTGTGCACCAGCCTTGGCGGGCTGGGCTTTAGCAGGCTTTTCTGCTGGTAACGTAGGT
>CBJLZK010000015.1:0-10519 GCA_966427515.1 uncultured bacterium
CCGAATATTGGTTCTGGATGTAGTAGCCAGAACCAGATGCAGCCGTACAGCCAGCGCCAGTACAAATTGCAGTGCCGTTAATGCGGTATGCTGAGCCACTCGAAACGTTTACGTCACCAACCACATCGACTTTGTAAGACTGGCTTGGCGACAGTGTGCCAATACCCACAGGACCACCGCTGGGCTGCAAGATAACGTTTCCTCTAAAGCCAGCCGAGCCAGCACCTGCGCCAGCGGCACCGCCAGAGATTACAATATTACCACCCCAACCATTAGCTGAGCCAGCTGGCGCGGTACCGCCAGCGCCGCCAGTGATGTACATAGTGGCACCATTACCAGCGCTCTGGCCAGTGGTACCTGTGGTGTTACCGCCAGCGCCAGCAGTTACATATGAATTAGTAGCATTTGTACCATTAACTGCCACTGTAGCAGGCTGAAGCCCCGTAAAGTTAAAGTCTCCATTAATAGTCACCAAGCTGTTGCTGGTACCCACATTCAGCACAGCACTACCGGCAGTGTTCTGGATTTGGAAGGCGTTAGCCGAGTCAGTTGAGTTCTTCATCAGCACGGCGCCAGTACTACCGAATGTAGCGACTGCCGTACCTGCACCGTTCTTAAGGTCCAGGATATCCCCAGCGCCGGCTGCGTTAGCTTGCAAGACTGCCGCCACAGAACCACTGGTGGCTGCCTGGACGTTAAAGTTGGCCGACTGTGTAGCAGTACCATTCTGGATGTAGTTGGCCGAGCCAGATGTTGGTGCAAAGCCACAGGACGTGCTGGCCTGCAGACAAACAGTACCATTGGCATCTGGGAGATTAATATTACGGTAGCCCGTCAGAGTATTAGTGCCAAGCGTGGCACTAAAGTTATCGTTAGTGCCATCTGCGAAGGTCAAAGTACCAGCCACGCCTGAGCCAGCCGTCGTAGTAATGTTACCAAGCGTCGCCTGCCCACTCATGGTGCTTACCGTCAATGACGCCAAACCGGCAGCATTAAGGATGCGGGAAGCTTGGTAACCGTTGGTTGAATTCTGGAGCGTAACGACGCCAGTATTGCTAAAGGTGGCGACATTCGTACTACTACCATTGCGTAAATTAAGAATGTCAGCCGCTCCCGCAGCATTAGCCTGGAGCACGCCAGCAATCGTGCCGCTACTGGCAGCCTGGACGTTAAAGTTGGCAGCCTGAGTGGAAGTACCATTCAAAATAGCCGAAGCTGACGAGGCCGTACAACCGCTCGAGGTACAGATAGCCGTGCCATTAATACGGTATGATGAACCGGTCGAGATATTAATATCACCCGTTACATCAAGAGGATAGGCTGGAGCACCGTTATTGATACCAACGCGCTTGTTGGTAGTATCGACGTCAAATACTCCAGAGCCAGTGGCGTTTTTAATCTGGAAGGCGTTAGCCGAGTTGCTCGTATTTTGGAATTTCACGGCCCCACCGTTTGGCGATACAGTAAAGACATCAGTGCCATTGCCCTGGATAGCAAAGCGGCCATTCGAGCCACAGCCAATCGTACATTGCAAATTTACCAAGCAGTTCGAGTCAGTAGTGGTATCAGCCAGCGTAAAGCTGACGTCGCGGGCATCGCTTGTCGTGATGGTGTTGCCGGCGTCGTAGGCAGCCTGCAGGGTGTTGGACGAGCCAGCACCAGAACAGTTACCGCTGTTCAAACAGATCGTGCCGCTTGAATTTGGCAGTGTTATAGTTTGCGAAACAGTAGCGGTTGGTGCACTCAAGGTAACCGTATTAGCGTTTGTTGCGTTATTAAATACCAATGTGCCATTCAGGGTACCTGACTGGCCGAGCAAAATTTGGCCATTAGTAGTATCACCCGCCAACACAGAGGTACCACCCGACGTGAGCAAGCGGAACGCACTCGTAGAGTTATTCAAGTTTTGCAGGGTTACAATACCTGTACTCCCGACACCAAGCATGACTGGGCCCAAGCCTGCCGCGTTGCTGCCACGAATGTCAAAAAGATCGGCATTAATTGATGTGTTGGCATCTTGGATATCTACGCCAAGCAACGAGCTATTAACCTTGATCTTTGGCGTCGTACCACCGACCGAGAAGTTGTAGCCGGTCTGCAAGGTAGCACCTGCGCCAGCACAGTTACCAGAGTCAGTACAAATGGTGCCGCTGGCATCTGGCAGTGTAAGGGTGCGATTGCCAGTCAAGGCACCAGGCACAATCGTAACAGCGTTGGCATTGCTGCAATTATTAAAGACTAGCTTGCCGTTCAGAGTGCTGGCAGTACCCAAGATAACCTGGCCGTTAGTGCTGTCGACGGTCACAATACGGTTGCCACCAGCGTTTTGGATATTAAAGGCGTTTGTCGAGTTTGCGGCGTTCTGGAATGCGACAGTATTACCGCTAAATGTCTGAGAAGCGCTCAGCTTGGCCAAGTTAGCATCGTTAGATAAGTTAGCCGATGAAATCTGCGTACCATTCACCTGGAAAGTGTTACCAGATACTAAGTTAAGGTTGCCATTTACGGTCACTGTGCTGCCGCTCTGTGATAATAGTGAATTGCCGAGTGTCTGTGAACCTGTGAACACCGGCAACGTACCTGTGGTACCGCCACTTGTGGTCACCCCGCCGCCAGAGCTAGCGCAGTTACCGATCGAGGTACAAATAGTATACGAACCTGCGGCCGGCGTACGGTCAAAATTGTATGTTACGTTACCGGCTGGCACTCCAGTAAAACCGATTGTAGTCGTAAAGCCGCCACCTGTAGCGGACAATGTAGTGTTAGCGCTACCCTGCAAAACTAATTGCTGGCCAGTCACCCCAACCGTCAGCGTACCACTTGGGGTAATATTTAGTGCCCCGCTCGAAGTAATATTACCACCGTTTACGGCGATGTTGCCAGTCAGCGTGGTGTTCCCGGCTACCGCAACAGTGCCAGTAAAGCTGGCACTACTCGAGATAGTCTGGCCGTTATAAGTGCCGGCCGTTACGTTGCCATTGGTGCCGTTCACGTTAAAGTTAGTCAGGCTGATATTGCCCGTCGTACCTACCAGGCTATTGGCCTTAAGGTCAACGTTGGCATTAAAGGTACTAAGCGCATTAAAGATCGAGGCGTTCTGGACCACAAAGTGATTTGCCCCATTAACTGTCACGTCATTGCCTGCACCTACAGATGCGATGGTAACAGCACCGCTACCGGTAATATTGCCAATATTTACCAAGTTGCCACTATTATCAACACGGTTAACACTATTGGTCTGCAATGCCCCGCCGGTCGTATTGACGTTGCCACTTGCCATAGCTGTACCGGTAACGTTGATCCCGCTAACCGAAACAGCCAAGTAGGTCGTGCTGCCCAGGTTATTCTGGATCTGGAACAGGTTGGTGCCGAGCGGCGTGCTGTTGTCGCGGATCGTCAGAACGCCAACACTGCTGTTCAGCGTAATTTCGGGGTTAGTAGAGTTATTGTAAGCAGTCTGCAACGTCGCACTTGAACCGCCGGCGCCACCGTCACAGTCCTGCCAAACAAGCTGGTTACCAGTACCACTCTGCTTTAGACACTGGTTAGCCGTACCGGCGTTAGTGGGCAAAATGAAGTTTAAGTTGCTCGTCGAAGCCCCTGCCTGCAACGTCGTCGTTTGACCATTGCCGGCGTTCAAGATCATCGATGCTGGCTGCGATGCCGTACCGAGAGTCAAATCACCACCCTGAACAATGACATTTACGGCAACGGTAACATTGGTACCGTCGTCGGAAATGCTCGAATTACCCAATGACTGGGTGCCCGTAAACTTAGCCAACTTATTAGTGGTGCCGCCGCCAGTGGTAACACCGCCGCCTGTGCCGGCACAGTTACCGGTCGTCAGACAAATCGTCGCCGAGGCGGCGCCGGGGTCAGGCAGCACATAAGTAGTGTTTTGGCCCAGCGTCGCTACCTGGAGCGTACCAGTGTGGGCGCTGCCATCGTTCATGACAAGGCTGGCCGCCTGCGTATTAGTGCCCAACGTTGCACTGCCACCCTGGAAAGTAGCATTTCCTGCGGCTGTCACACTAGCGATATTAATCAAATTACCGCTGTTGTCGATGCGCGTAGTGCTATTAGTCTGGATCGTGCCTGCCGTTGAGTTTATGTTGCCCGAACCCGTGTAGGATGTGCCGCCCGAAATCGCCCCAGACAAGGTGACACTACCAATGTTTATGGCATTGCCGGAATTGTCGATACGCGTAGTACCGTTAGTTTGCAACGCTCCACTCGTGGAGTTGACGTTGCCGCTTACGGTTGCCGTCCCCGATACAGCTGCGCCTGCGCTCGTAACTGCTAGATATGTTGCGCTACCGCTGTTGTTCTGGACTGCCAGCAAGTTACCGCCAATCGGCGTGCTGTTGTCGCGGATCGTCAAACCGGCGTGCGAAGCGTCCAAAGTGATCTGAGGACTCGTCGAATTATTGTATGCAGCTTGCAAGGTAACCCCCGCGCCTGCACAGTTGCCGCTTGTGGTACAGATTGTGTAGGTACCGGCTGCCAGAGCTGGGAAGTTCAAAGTTGTATTAGCAGTAGGGCTGGTAAAGCCCACGACTGTAGTGTTTGCACCGCTCGTTACCGTAAAGCTAGACGTAGGACCACCCTGCAGGGCGATTGCTTGGCCGGCCGATCCCAAGGTAAGCGTACCCGCTGGCGTTACACTCAAGGCACCACTACTGGTGATACTACCACCGTTAACTGCCAGGTTACCCGTGGTATTCAAGCCACCAGTCACGTTTGTGGTGCTTTGTAGCTCAATCGTACCCGCCGAGTTAAGGACGATGTTATTGCCCGCACCGTTTGACTTAATCGTCGTTGTAGAACCTTGCAATAGGGCGGTCTGAGCACTGATGCCCACAGTAAGTGCAGCATTTGGCGTGATAGTATTTGTGTTCACACCAGCAAACGTAGGGGTTGCAGCACTGTTAATGTCTTGGATCGTGTTGATAGCACCATTAGTGGCAGTAAAGTTGGTGCCGTTAAAGCTAGCGATACCCTTGTTGGTGGTGCTGGCGTTGTCAATGGTAATTGTCGTGCCTGCTGCGCTCGCATTAGCAATGTTCAAAGCGCCGGTCAGACTGTTTAACGACGTTACGCCGCTACCCGTTGGACATGCTGCCCAAACCGGTGCACCGGCTGTCGACAACAAACACAACCCAGCAGTGCTCGTTGCCACCGAAGTAATAGGTGCTGTCCCCTGGCCAACCAGTACGCCGTTACCTGCCAACGAATTTTCGCCAGTACCACCGTTACTTACCGTCAAGGCATTACTTAAGCTTAAGCCACCAGTTACGACGCTTAGGTCACCAGAGATGGTGACGGTTAGGCCAGACTGAGTCACAATAGAATTTTCGATGTTCTGAGCGCTAGTAAACAGAGGTATCGATCCAGCCGCGCCACCAGAGCTCGTAACAGTGCCAGTGCCAGCCGGAGCAACGGTTAGGGTGACGTTGCCCCTGCCATCATTAGCCACACTCAGATTCGAGCTGCCAGATGCAACGCTCAGCACGCCGCTATTGCTAAAGTTAGTACCGTTAATGATAATCCCCGGCCCTGCAGTAAGCGATACATTGCCATTCTGCCCTTGCACCGACAAAACGCCGCTGTTACTAAGTTGGTTGGCGGCCATGCTCAAGCCGCTGCCCAAAGTAATTTGGCCATTTGAGCCACCAACGCTTTGTACCGAGTTGAGGCTTTGCAAACCGCTAGCCGGCGTGCCCGTCAGGAAGACAAATGTACTACCGTTGTAGTAGGCAAGCTGGTCGGTGGTTTGGTCAAAGTAGATCTGGCCAGGTTTAGCGCCTGTCGGCTGTAAGGTAGGCGTTACAGTCAAAGAATCGTTTAACTGTAGTTGGCCGTTAATAATTACGTTCGAGGCGCCGGCAATTGATAAGTTTTTGCCGCTAACAATCTGGCTCAAAGGAATTTTGATATCTGAATAGCTACTAGCTGTACTGGTGTTAGCCTGGTTTTTGTGGCTGCGGACATGGGCCAAGGTAAAGTACATACCTACTGACCCCAGAATTAAGAGTGCAACTAAAACAACATCCATTCGCCTGGCGAATCCTAGGAAGCGGCCAACTTGAGACTCTTTTTTTGGAATTTGAGTATCAAGAACCACTCCTTCTGACTCGGCAGATAAGGAGTTGATTTCGGCAGGTGCCTCATGAACCGTTCCAACACTTAAGGAACTGTCCTCAAGACCACCTGAATAGTTCAGTGGGTTTTGGTCTTTATTTTCCACTTTTAAGTTTTTATGTATTTTAACAGGGTATAGTGACCCTCTTTTATCTTACGCTGCTTATGGTTAAGCGGCAATGTTTTTACAACGCTTTTCTAAGTCTTTTTACAGAGTTTTACACAGTTAGGATCAGGTAGATTACCAGCGTCGCAAATAAGAGTACCGCGGACACTGTCAAACCCACCTCGAGCAAGCTTTTACGCACAGCACTTTCGGATAGCGGATTACGCCCGATCGAGATAATACTGGAACGCACAGCAGAATACAGCAAAACTGTCACGCTCACGAATAATAACAGCAGGATTAACGCCGCTACTAACACGCGCATCGGTGATACATTGCGTCCGGCAACGTTGTTAGCTAACGACTGCAGGAAGCCTGGCACAAAGGCCGAACTCTCGCTGGGCACCGTGTAGTACGACACAGATACTTGGACCGGCAGTAAGCCGATATGCACAGTCTTTGTCTTGCCATTCTTATCTGTAATTGTGCGGTTTTCGGTTTGCACCGAAGACAAATTGCCTTGGGCGGTGCCTACCACCATTGCACTCTGCGTCGTTTTCATACCGACACCTTCGATTGGAGAAGCTGTAATCTTGTCGCCGTTAACTATCTCGCCGTTGATGTCGCTCACCAAAGCTAGCGTTAGGCCGCTGGTTACTACTTGCAGGTTACCTTCGCCGGTATTGCCCGAAAGCTCAATCAGGGGCTTCTCTCCGGCAATACCAACTAATCGTTGCGCGCCCGCTAGAGTGCTTAGCTCTACAGTGCTCGTATTGCCCTGCTGCATGCTTACCAACGCGGCCGCCGAGATATTAGCGTCCTTGGTCTTAAAACCCTGCGAGATCGAAGAGTTGCCTTGGGCTGAGGCTGGCACTGCCAATGGCAACAGCAAAGCGATTACCGCAGTGCCTATCGTAGCAAACTTGGAACGTCGCACATTACCTATAAAAGACATTATTTTGCCCAACCCTTACTGCCATACATTATAGGGTACGCAGGCTCAAAAATAAACCTTGCTATAAGATGAACTAGCATTATACGGCTAGTACCATCTTGATGATTATTTGCTGGTATTTGCGTTGGAATTGGCATTGTTGCTCAGGCTAACCGGACCTACGTTTACGAGTTTGTTAACAGACTTACGGTAAATCAGTGCTACTTTTGCTTTGGGGTACACCACAACATAGTCGCCGTTTTTGGCATCCCTAAAGAAATCCTGGCCGGCAAGCTTAGAGACATTCTGGATAGCCGCAACCGTTGGCGATTCATTAGTCGGTAGGATGTATAGCTGGCCAACGTCCTTAACTACGTCATTACTTTCGGCCTGATTACGGCTGGATTGGTCATGATGGCGTGTCGCCAAATAAATACCGCCGCCAGCTACTATGACTACAATCACAATGGCCGACAGGAGCATAAGGCGCACCGTCCTGCTTTGGCGTCTAACCTCACCAGTGAATTTCATACTCTTAATGATAGAGTTTACGCTTATGGTAAGTCAAGCAGAGAATCGGCCGAGCGGCCGGACTAACGCTTGGGAGCTGTTGAGTTTTGTGTAGTGCTTGGCGTATTAGTGCCGTTTTGCTGCTGTGGAGGTGTAGTGTCTACGGGGCCAATGTTGATAATCTTGTTTTCTTTTTCGCGGTACACGATAGCCAGCTTAGCTTTGGTGAAGATCAGCACGCTGTCGCCATTTTGCGCGTTATTAAAGAACGCTTGGCCTTGTAGCTGCTTGATATCCTTAATAGTCGCTACGGTAGGAGTCTCGCCCTTAGGAATGGCGTATAGCTTTGCAACCTTCTGTGTAATGCTATCAGCGATAGCCTGGCCATTGGCGTTAGGGTTGCTTGTGTTCTTTTTGAGCTGCTGGTTCTGGTGATACAGATATCCTGCCCAGCCAGCTAGACCAGCAATAACTACTACACAGACAGCGAAGGCCAAAAAGGTACGCTTCTTAGTGTGTAGCCCCTTGGGCCGCTTCAAGAAACTTCGCTTCTGTTTAGGCTGCACCGGCGTGCTATGCTGCTCAGCAGCGTGGTGGATAGGCACATCAAATCTCATTGATCTAAGCTTAACCAAAATCCCCTAGCCCGTCAATCTTACGGCGTAGCTAGTGCCGTCCAGTCTACATAGGTATCAGTACCCCGTGCCGATGGGATCTGGATGGTAAAGCCCTTCCCTGACTTATTACCCACTGCCACGTCTACAAAGTCTGATACACCGGTGGTCACCTTTGGCGCCTTGTCGTATGGCGAGCTAAAGGTTACGCTCACGCTTGTCTGGCCGGCAGGAATATCAACGGTACCGGCGGTGTTGTCGCCCACCGTGATATGACCAAGCAAGCTGACATCGCTCTGGAAGGTTACAGCCTTGCTAAAGGTCACCAGGCCATTAAAGGTTACGTCGTTGCTAACAATGCCGCCGCTGGCCAAGCCCATAGCCAGGCCGGTAGCGTTCATACGGGTGAACTGGGTGTAGAGCACTTCGATCCGCTTAACCTTGTGGCCGTTTACTACTGCAGTTTCATTGGTCCAGTCAACAGGGTCAGAAGCGCGGCCAACGATGTTACTTTCGGCAAATTGACCAGTATCCTTCATGGCGTAACCGGCCACATTGGACGAGATCAGGTAGTCGCCAGGGTTAATGTTACCACCTTCGTCATCAACCCACATGTCACCGTTACCGACCGACATTACCTGGTCTGGATTGTCCATAGATACAGGCTTGGATGGGTCAAGCGGAGCCAGGAACGATCCAAGTACTGCTGGGTCGTTGGCCTTAGCGGTCTTGGTAATACCGTAGTATGGTTCGGAGGTCATATCGGTTGGGTCACGGCGTTGGTTGTTGCCCGTCATGCTAACAAGCATACTGCGGTCAATGGCTTCGTTGGTCAGCGCAAAGTGAGAACCCGTGAAGGCGTTGTACGAAACCGTCGTACCCGAGACCGAAATACTACCCTGGATCGTACCTGCAAGCGCGAAGCCGATCAGCGTACCAGCTGTGCTACGGTTAACGTCGATCACATCACCGCTGGTGGTCGTTGGGTTGAAGTAAGTAAAGGTACTTTTTACATCTATACGGGATGATGAGTGTGAAAGAATCATCGCCGTATATTGGGTGCCTGTGAAGCCTGCAGTTGACCAGTCTGACAGATACAAATCGGCACCACTACCTTCAAAGTCAAGGGCGGTACCAGTAGTGCGGAAACGGTACTCCTTGGTCACTGTATCGCTATCACGGACCGTAAAGTTGCCATTAACAGTTAACGGGTCGGATGGGGTGTTCGTGTTTATACCTACCATGCCGATCGTGTTACCGTTCCACGTGCCGTTAACGATGCTCAGCGCAAAGTTACCTGCAGATGTGCCCATATTAATACCACTGTTGCCATACAGTGCTAACTGGTCAGTATCAGAGTTACCATACTCACCAATGTAGACGTTCTGCAGGTCACCAAAGTACAAACGGCCGCCCGATTGTGTAGCGTTAGGACCGTTAATCCTTACGGCATCGTTTGTAGTATCGACACTAAAGATGCTCAAGCTGTTGTCGTTAAGCACCTGCAGTGCAGTTGTTGAGTTCTGGTTGTTCTGGATCGTCAGAGCACCCGTTTGGCTCAAGCGTAGCAGCTGGGTTGACCAGTTGTCGGTTGGGGCAGAGCTAGCGGTAATTGGCGCGTACAAGTCATATGTACCTGTATAAGAGGTGCCTCCTGCAGTCCAGGTGCTAGGCCAGGTACCAAAGGTTTGAGCCACAAAGTAAGCATTGCCTTGGCTCCAGTCGGCGTTTAGGTTGTTCTGTGATGAGGTACCTTGAGCGTTGTAGGCAAGCCAGTACTTGGTGCCTGCTGTAACACTTGTCGACGAAATCGTGTATGCGTTCCAACCTGTCGTAACTGTCACACTCGCACTCGAAGCTATTTTCGTACCAGGGGCATTAGAGCCGTTGTCGGTGTAGATTGCCATCTGGCCGCTTCCTGTAATGCTTGTAGAGCCAACGTATGCATACAGGTTAGTAATCGTACCACTCTTGGCGGCAGTAAATTGTGATGCGTTCATGTTGTTAGGATCACCAGTGTCAGTGGCATAACTAACACCATCAAAACCAAGGATACTGCCGGCAGCCGAAGCGTACGAGTTAATCTTGAACGCACTGCTGTCGCTGGTATCGATACCAGCATAGTAGTTGGCTGTCGTGTTTTTAATTTCAATGCCAGAGTCACCTGCGCCACCCCCCTGTTCCACGATAACCGTCAGGGCGTTGGGACTAGTA
>CBJLZK010000016.1:0-10402 GCA_966427515.1 uncultured bacterium
GATTCACCTGATACTCACCGGCCCGCTTTTTGGCCATGTCGATCATAGGCAACAGCGCGCCCAAATAGTTACCAATAGTAAGATCATTGTTGGCACGAAGGCCAGTTAAGATTACGGGTTTACTCATATTACCCTCATTATACCGCAGGAACGGTTAGTTCAGTATTTACCAAATCACGCAATGCAGACCCCAGACATCATCCATGTCCAACTGTAGCTGCGCGGCTAGTTCGCCCCTAATGCAAGCATCGGTAATACTAAGTCCTGGCACCGTGCCGTCATTTGGCTGTTTGCCCGGCTCGATGTACGTTTCGGCCATCCAACCGTCAATGCGGGACATCACCATCAGGTTTCCCAGGGCTTGGGCCATGATCAGCTGGCCTGTTTCCCCACCCTTTTCGTGACCATATTTGGCGTGGGCATGCGACAGGTCGACAATGATTGGCACCCGGTCCTTGCCGAATGCCGCATCCAAGCGTTCGCGAGCTGTGCCGATCTCTTCGGCCATAACCTCTTCTAAATCGCCATCCGGACGGTGGTCCTGGCCACGCAAGATTACTCCAACATGAGGGTTGCCATATGTTGTCAGCCGCTCAAGGCCATTCATACCAAAACGGCTTCGCGCTTGCGGTGCATCGGACATGATCGTAGTAATAGCGTTAACTGTGTGCGTCAGGTCACCATCTTGATCGTTCTTTATGAACACGGGTAGTGGGTGAATGCCGCGATCACGATCTTTATCCGTTGGCCGCACGTTGTACCTGGGTCCTGTGGCGCTAACCTCGCGAGCACCTAACCAGCCAACAGTTAGGTGGGGTACCACCAAGACGGCTCCGGCATCGCTCATAACCTCTGAGGCAAACGGAACCCGTGCTGCGTGCAGCTCGTGAGCCATTTCGGCGTAAGCTTCTGCACCTGCAGATTCATGGATGATGCCGGTGAAACCTTTGGTCGTCCTTGGTTTTTCCCCAGTCAGCCGTGGTATCGTCAAGCTATTAGCAGCCAGTTGGCCAACTGCCGCTATCTGCAGCGCATGCGCCAACGAAGCGTATTCGCCATTTGGCAGACGGTTCATATCGGGTGAGCACATGCCAGGCATCGCAAACATCGACGCCTCCGGCGTGCCAGCCCGCTCCATATTGTCGGCGACCATGGCACGGCTGGCATTAATTATTTCTATTTCCTCTGGGGTGGGTGTAAGTAAGACTTCCATATAACTCCGAATTTGGTGACAAATAAAAAACCGCCTGTTGGCGGTTTCTCCAATGTGTTCGAATGTATTAGTTTACTTATCTTGCAAACGCACAGAACAAACCGCCAGCTGGGGCTGCGTAAACCAATAAAAGAAAGCTACTAGTTTGTTCATACCTGCCCAATATATCATGCCTAATCGCTAATGCCAACTTTTTTGAGCTTTGCCACAAAGAAAGCTTCGATAGTATCACTTGGCTTTAGGCGCATGCATCCCTGTAATTCAGGGGCAAAGGCTTTGCCATTCCATTCTTTTACGGTCTGTACGCGATTAGGCAATTTGAGCTCTAGTGGTACCACCTGAACGTCCTTCTGCGAGCGCATCAAGTAATCAACGACAGCTTCGTCCTCTTCTGGAGCCATAGTACATGTGCTGTACACTAATGTGCCGCCTGGCTTAAGCAGCTGCCATGCCTGCACCAAAATTCGCTTTTGCAGCTGCTGCAACCGCTTAACATGAGCCACGGACCACGTAGCAAAGTCAGCATTATTATCGAGGTTCATTAGGCCTTCGCCACTGCATGGAGCATCAAGCAGAATCTTATCGAATTGTTGCCCGTCCAACTTACGCGCTAAGGCCGTAGCATCATATAAGGTATACTGCTCGATATCCGCCCCAAGCCGTCGCATATTAGCCTGCAGCTTAGCTAAGCGGGGCCTGGAGTTGTCGTTGGCCCACATGTGTGCGTTGTTACTGGTGAGCGCAGCAATATGGCTGGTCTTACCACCAGGCGCAGCGCAAACATCTAGGATTGCCTCGCCCGGTTTAGCGTCCAAAGCCAATACCGGTAACCAGCTAGCGGCGTTCTGAATAAAGACGCGGCCTTCTTGCACAGCTTGGCTATCGCGCACCACCAGCGGGTCACTTTCGATAGTAAAGCCCTCGTCATACCAACCGTATGCGTGGCCTTGCCAGCCAAGCCCCTTTAGTTCGTGTAGCGTCTCTGTAGTGTCGCCTTTCAGAGAGTTCAGACGCAGACTCTGCCGGCGCTTAGTCCGTAACAAACTAATGGCGTCACCATCAGAAATGCCTAGTACTAATGCCGTGCGCTCAATCCAAGCCTCACGTTTTGCTTGCAGCTTCTGTTCGGGTGACTTACTACGCTTCATGTTGTAATTATCCCAAACATTTAACACTTATGAAAGATAACATTGTTAGAAATATCACATTCTCTGTTCGTTTAATGCTCGATACAATGCAGGTAATGCCATACGGCATCTAACTATTGGAGGGTAATAGTAGTGCGTAGGTTTGATGCACCACGGTCTGGTTTGCGGGACCGCCGTGAAGTAGTGGCCGGATTAGGGGCTCGCCACCCCATAACTTATACCAAGGATGTACGTAACTTCTTTTGGCAGTTGGACGAGCGTTGGGCAAAGATTCTTCCTGAGCGGGAGCCGTGGGAACGTCAGCTTACTGGCCAGCAAGAACGCCGTTTTAGGGTTTATGACGATCCTGAAAAACTTGGGGTAACCGTCCTCGAACGCCGTCTCGTAACAAGATATGCTGAACGCCGGCGCAACACCGTCAACAAAAGTGACCTCGGCCGGACTCAAGTTGATATTGCCAGAGGACTTGGTCGTCTCGGCACGCTATATGAAGGTTTTGATATGACCTTCAGCACTGCCATTCGCGTTGGCGACGCTAGCAGTGGTAAGCCAAAAGCCAACGCCAAAGGGGCAAAGTTTGCCATCGTAGCCAACCGGCCTGAGTTTGCCACTGTGGCACCTGATGAAGACCACTGCGGCGATACCTTTTCAGACTTATTAGAGGACGGCGAAGAGCTTGAGCGTGACGCCTACGGCTTACTTGTTGCCGAACATGATATTGTCGTCGATGGCGTTACAGGCGTCTTCCATGATTTCAGATACCCTTACGATGAATATGTTCCCAAGATGACGGTTGGGCGTGTATTCAGGGATGCCAGCCAATCTCAGATTGAAGATTGTGAGGCGCAGCTTCTTGAGCTTCTTGCGCAGCAGCCCCTAACGGTTGAGCTGGAACCCTTGGTAGTATTCACGAGCGACTTTAGCTAAGAAAAAACGTATACAAAAATACCGCCGTTCGTAGTGAGCGGCGGTATTTTGCTTGGTGGTCCTCTTGCGGAGCCTTGTAAGCGTTAACGCTTGGTGAACTGGCGTTGCTTGCGGGCGCCCTTGAGACCGAACTTCTTGCGTTCTTTCTCACGTGGGTCGCGGCTAAGCAGGTCAGCACGCTTCAAGGTACCCTTGAGGTCTTCGTTCATCTGAGCGAGAGCCTTGGCGATACCCAAGCGGATAGCGTCGATCTGGCCGGCGTGACCGCCACCAGTTACAACGGCGCTAATGTCGAACTTGTTCTCTTGCTGCAAAGCTGCAAAAGGTTTGTTCAGCTCGTTGATCAGGAACTCGCTACCGGCAAAGTACTCTGCTGCAGGCTTACCATTAACAGTAATGGTACCCTTGCCGCCCTGAAGACGGACACGAGCAGTAGCGGCCTTGCGGCGACCGAGGGCGTAGAAGTAGGTGTTAGCCATAACTTTACTTGCCTTCCTTAACTGAAATTACTTCTGGCTTCTGGGCAGCGTGGTTGTGCTCAGGACCTGCATAGATCTTGAGGCGCTCCAAGCGTGCGTCACGAAGCTTGTTTACAGGCAACATGCCACGAACAGCGTGGAAGATAGCGTGGGTTGGGTCCTTTGCCATCTTTTCTTCCATAGTAGCCTCTTTGAGGCCGCCTGGGTGGCCACTGTGGTGATAGTACATCTTGGTCCACATCTTGTTGCCGGTTACCTTAACCTTGTCGGCGTTGATAACTACAACGTAGTCACCGGTGTCGATGTGGTGGGTGAACATTGGCTTGTCCTTACCGGTCAAGAGCTTAGCTACCTTGGTAGCTACACGGCCCATGGTGTCTTCAGAAGCGTCTACAACGTACCACTTGCGGTTTACGTCAGCTGGTTTTGCGCTATAGGTCTTCATTATTTCTCCTCCTTCTTGGCAGGAGTTTTAGCGGCTGGCTTCTTAGCAGCAGGCTTTTCGGCCTTTTCTGCCTTAGGTGCAGCAGCTTTGGCTACAGGTGCCTCCTTAAGGTCGTCCACAAAGCTGACACGAGCCAACTGAGCGTTGTCACCACGGCGCAAGCGAGTTTTCTCGATGCGCAGGTGACCGCTATTGCGACCCTTCAGCTTAGGAGCAACTTCGTCAACCAGCTTGTGGGCTGATTCAACAGTCTGAAGACTGCTGATAACCTGGCGGCGGTTGTGAAGGTCACCCTTCTTAGCCTTGGTGATTAATTTTTCTACGTAAGGCACCACTTCTTTGGCCTTAGGAAGGGTGGTCTCGATTGACTCGTACTTTACAAGTGAGTCAGCCAAGCCCTTCACTAGCGCTTCACGTTGGTCGCGCTCGCGGTGCAATTTTCGGCCTTTATATTGATGACGGTGCATTTAAAGCTCCAACTCCGCTAGTTTTTCCTTAACTTCGTCCAAAGCCTTGCTGCCGAAGCCCTTCAGGTCGCGCAGTTCTGCGTCACTCAAGCTAAACAAATCCTTGATAGTGTGGATGTCGTTGTTAATGAGTGCGTTAGTAGTGCGGGCTGAAAGGTTCAAATCCTCAATTGGGGTGTTCAGAGCGGCTGGCTCATCACCATCACCGGTGTTAGCAGAAGCGCTAACGCCTGATGGAACGAGCTGCTCAGAAGCCTCAACACGAGTCTTACCAGCAAGAGCAGTGTACTGATTTACCAAAATTGCTGCTGCTTCCTCGAAAGCATCACGAGGAGTGATCGAACCGTCGGTATCGATGGTGATCAGCAACTTGTCCAAGTCGGTCATTTGACCAACGCGGGTGTTTTCAACCTTGTAGCGTACACGAAGTACTGGGCTAAAGATGGCGTCAACAGCGATCATGTCGCTAGCCTTCTTGGCAGCACCTTCTTCGATAGTACGGTAACCACGACCAGTTTCGACAACCAAGTCCATAACGAACTTAGCCTTGTCGTCGTCGATGGTAGCGATTACGTGTTCTGGGTTGACGATTTCAACATCGGCGTTAACCTGGATGTCCTTAGCCTTAACAACACCCTTGCCTTCTTTTACGATGCGCAGGTTTTGTGGCTCGTCACCGTAAACGCGGAAACGAACACCCTTGAGGCTAAGCATGATGTCTACAACATCTTCCTTAACACCCTTAACAGTGGTGAATTCGTGGGTCACGCCTTCGATCTTGAAGCTCGTAACAGCTGCGCCGGCGATGCTCGAAAGCAACACACGGCGGAGGCTGTTGCCAAGGGTCATACCGTAGCCGCTGTGCAATGGCTCGACAGCAAACGTGGCGCTGGTGGCACTGTGGTCATCAACACGTACGAGACCCGGTGTGTGAATCATTTTTGACATTCTAATTCTTCCTCCCTTAGCGTGAGTAATATTCTACGATTAATTGCTCGTTGATATCTGGTTCAGCTTCTTCGCGAGTAGGAAGACCAGTAACGGTCAAAGCAACCTTCTTGCGGTCTACCTTCAGCCAGCCTGGAGTAGCAGTAGGTGCAGGGCTGATATCGTCAATTTTCTTGAAGTATTCAGTACCCTTGCTGTGGTCGCGAACAATCAGTTCGTCACCAGGGCGCAGGCGTACGGAAGGAATGTCAACACGGCGGCCGTTTAGCATAAAGTGACCGTGGGTCACCAGCTGGCGGGCAGCGCGGCGTGAAGGAGCAAATCCAGCGCGGTATACAGCGTTGTCCAAACGGCGCTCTAGGAGCTGCAACAGGACTTCACCTGATTGGCCTTGCTTGCGGTTAGCTTCCTTCATCAGGTTGCTGAACTGGCGCTCAAGCAAACCGTACAAACGCTTAACCTTCTGCTTCTCACGAAGCTGCAAAGCGTATTGGCTTGGCTTGCTAGGACGACGGCTGTTGCCCTGTTGGCCAGGAGTGGTTGCACGCTTAACGAGAGCCTTGTGAGCCTTGGGGTGCAAGGCGTAGCCTTCGCGGCGTGACATCTTGACGATAGATTGAGTATCACGTGCCATGATTAGATCCTACGTGCTTTCTTAGGACGAACGCCACCATGTGGCACGCCAGTCACGTCTTTAATGCTTTCAACTTGGATGTCCAAGCCAGCGAGAGCGCGGATAGCGGCATCGCGGCCAAGACCAACACCCTTAACAAATACGTCAGCCTTGCCGAAGCCGTGCTGGTTTTTTACAACCTGGCCAGCTTTTTCGGTAGCAACCTGGGCTGCGTAGGCGGTACCTTTTTTGGAACCACGGAAACCACAACCACCGGCACTAGCAGCAGCTAATGCGCCACCCTGTCCGTCAGTAAATGTAACGATAGTGTTGTTAAATGTAGCCAAAATGTGCACCTGACCATAAGGTACAGAGCGCTTGGCTTTTTTCTTCTTTGCTGTAGTAGTTACTTCTGCCATATCTCTATAACCTTATCCTAAGTCTTTGAAGGGGTCTTCTTAGCGGTACCACCGACAGTTGTCTTGCGACCACGGCGGGTGCGAGCGTTAGTCTTGGTGCGCTGACCACGTGAAGGCAAGTTAGCCTTGTGGCGCAAACCACGGTAGGCGTTGATGTCCTTCAAGCGCTTAATGTTACTGGTTACGATACGCTGCAGTTCACCTTCTACGGTGTAGTGCTCGTTAATGTAGTCCTGAATCCGAGCGATTTCGGCGTCGGTCAGGTCCTTTACACGTACAGTTGGCTCAACCTTAGCGGCTGCCAAGATGTCGTGGCTTGTCTTTGGACCAATACCATAAACGTAAGTAAGGGAAACCCAAACTTGCTTGTCGGTAGGAATGGTCACTCCAGAAATTCGTGCCATAAACTAACCCTGCCTCTGCTTGTGCTTTGGCTTTAACTTGTTGATAACGTAAAGCTTAGCCTTACCACCGCGACCACGGCTTTTGCGCCAAACGAGTTTATCGTCTGGGCTGATCTTTTTGACACTTGCACGCACTTTCATGCGGATCATGCTCCTTTCAGAGTGTGACTCACTGCTTAATTGATATTAATAAAGTAAGACCTTCGCGCGAATGGTCTTACTATGATTTGCGGTAGGTTATGCGACCCTTCGTAAGATCGTAAGGTGTCAGTTCAACCGTCACGCTGTCTCCTGGCACGATACGAATGTAATGCTTACGCATCTTGCCGGCGACGTGGGCTATTATTTGATGGCCGTTTTCGAGTTCAACACGAAATTGAGTACCCGGTAGGGTCTCAATAATTGTTCCCGTCAACTCGATAACTTCTTTATTGGCCATAAATATATAACAAGAGTAGATTATACCAACTCATGCGCTCAATTACAACAGTTTAAAAGAGTTTTGGCTGTAACTTGGCTAACATCATAGTTGTAAAATTTGTTATGATTAAATATACACACTAATTTTAGGGGGACCAGATGAACAAGAAACTCCTGATCGCGCTCGCTGTCATTATCGTAATTGCCGGTGGTGCCTATCTGTTGATGCACAAGTCGTCTAACAATAATAACTCTGCATATAACGCTAACACCTCCTCTAACTCATCAACAGGGTCTTCGACACAAGCTGCCGCAACCATTACCTATTCGGGCAGCGGTTTTAGCCCCAGCCACATCACTGTTAAGTCCGGTGACACCGTCGCTATCAAGAACAGCGACACCGACACAATGCAGCTGGATTCCAACCCGCACCCAGTGCACACCGATGATACTGACCTTAACGTTGGCACTGTCAGCCCTGGGCAGACCAAGACCTTTACCGTTACCAAAAAAGGCACCTTTGGCTTCCACAATCACTTGGAACCAAGCAACACAGCCACCATCACTATTGAATAGTCCATGAAAGCGAAGCTACCCACTCAAAATGCCAGCCTAACCCCGCTACTGCTGCGGATTGGGCTGGCAATAGTCTTTTTGTATGCCAGTATTTCGTCGTTCAAGAACCCGCAAGATTGGGTGGGCTACTTGCCCTCCATTGCCCGCGAGCAGTTCCAGGCGACGGCTTTGCTACATATATTCTCTGTGTACGAGCTCGTCCTGGCCGTGTGGCTGTTGAGCGGCAAATACATCAAGTACGCCGCACTGCTATGCGCAGCAACGCTCACAGGCATTATCGTATCCAACTTTAGCTTGTTCGCGATAACTTTCCGCGACATCGCCCTGGCCTTTGCAGCCTTAGCGCTATTCTTTAGCGAAAGGTAATACTACCTAAGACTTGTTACGGCGGAAGCGCATCAGGCTAAACCTGCGCTTCTTTGGGCTGGCTTCGGCGTTCTTGTCGATGTCAGTAAAGAATTCTGGGTCAGCGTATTGGTCATAGGTAACCATCAGGGCACGTGATTCAATGGCACGCAGGGTTTCGAGTGATACAGCTACCAAGATCAAGACACTGGTACCTTGGATTGCCACGCTAGTAGACATAAACGCCTGGGCAATAATTGGCGCCATGGCCAACAGACCCAAAGCAACAGCACCAAATAAGGTCAGACGGTTTACTGTCTTGCTTAGGTACTTCTCGGTGGTGTGGCCAGAACGGACCCCTTCGATAAAGCCACCTTGCTTTTGCAAGTTTTCGGCAATCTCTTTGCTGTTGAAGGTAATGCTGGTGTAAAAGAACGTAAACAAGAAGACCAAGAAGAAATAGGCTAACGGGTAAATAAACGGTTCCCAGCCACCCTTGGCAAAGCTAGCAGACGTTGGCGCCTGGAACCAGCTTACAAGGTTCTGACCCCAGTGAGCCCAGTGATGGTTGTGGTTATTAGATAACAGCTGGCCAACAAATGGCGGCACACTTAGGAAAGCTACGGCAAAGATAATTGGCACCACGCCAGCAGTGATCAGCTTAACTGGCAACACCGTGGTAACACCACCGTAAGTGCGGTTACCCTGTACACGCTTAGCGTAGTTAACAGTGATACGCCGCGAAGCCTCGTTGATCATCACCACGAACCATGTAACCACCAGTACAGCTGCAAGCATTATCAGAGCAAATACCAACCCACCCTTGTTGACTGGCAGTGACCAGCCCCATACGCTCCAGTGACTGTGGCCATCAAAGACGCCAGACCAAACATTGGCCACAGCGCCAGGCAGGCTACTTACGATACCCACGGTAATTAGCAAAGAGATACCATTGCCCACGCTTTGTTCAGTAACCTGTTCACCAAGCCACATCAGCATCATCGAGCCGCCGGTTAGCGCGGCAACCATCAAGACCCACTGCAAAAGTGAAGTGTGGGCAGTAATGTCACCAATACCACCGATCTGCTGCGCAGACTGGCGTACCAAGTAAATAGCACCGATAGATTGCAGGATGGCCAACGGGAAAGTTAGCACACGGGTCATCTGGTTGATCTTCTTCTGGCCGTATTCACCTTCTTTTTGCAGGGCTTCGAGTTTTGGAATAGCCTTGGTCAAAAGCTGCATAATAATCGAGGCGTTAATGTATGGCCCCAGGCCTGCGATCATGATCGAGAAGTTAGCCAACGCACCGCCAGAGAGCACGTTAATAAAGCTCAGCAGCTGTGGCGTGTTCTGGCTGCTAAAGAGGTTGTTAAGTACCTGCTTTAGGGTCTGCGGGTCACTAAGCGGCACAGGAATGTGTGCCAAGATACGGAATACCAACAAAATACCGAGCACAACAAAAATACGCTTTCGCATATCAGCGTGGCCCATTGAGCGCCAAATAACCTTCCAGTTCATGTGTCTATTCTACCCTACCAATTTACAGTCAACAATAATCTACTAGAGTATACATAATAAAGTGTGCTTAAGCATAGTACAAAGTGATTTTGGCGCTCCAGGCTAGCGAGGTCGCTGAGGACCCTGCTCTTGGGGCTGGGCTGGATAACTAAACGGAATAATGCCGCTCACCTCTGCTGTGCCGTCGGGATGAATTACCATCTTGCGATACCCGAGCGGGTCTTTGGTAGCTTTATCAAACACTAGCATCACCATCGTGGCATCACGGCCTAGGCGGCTTTCGAATGTCATTTTGTCGGGGGCTGCGCCACCCGTTGTGCCATTGGTCATCTGGAATGTTACTTTACGTCCGTCAAAGGTCGTAAAGCTTTGCGGGCCAGCTAGTACATGGGTGTGGCCGTCCATGACTAGTTTTGCGCAATTCTGTTCGGCAGATGGCATACCTTCTGCGGGCTCGTGGGCCATTACCAGCGTGAC
>CBJLZK010000017.1:0-10365 GCA_966427515.1 uncultured bacterium
TTCCGGTGGTGGCGGCGGGGCAAGCGCGGCGAGCGAGCAGTTTTGGAGCAAACTAAAAGGCATTGCTGATCCCGAGCAAAAACGTAAAATCATTGGCGCCGAGTTTATTAACATCTTTGACGAGCATGCCAAAAAGCTCAAGAACGTCAAGTTCTTGGTGCAGGGCACGCTGTATCCTGACGTCATCGAATCAGTATCAGTCAATGGCCCATCAGTTACTATCAAATCCCACCACAATGTCGGTGGCCTGCCCGCTAAAATGAAGCTAAAGCTGATCGAACCGCTGCGCGAATTATTCAAGGATGAGGTGCGGGTAATCGGCAAAGAGTTGGGGCTGCCCGATACAATCGTGCAACGGCAACCCTTCCCAGGCCCTGGGTTGGCCATTAGGATTATTGGCGACATCACACCCGAACGCGTCAAACTGCTGCAGGATGCCGACGCCATAGTGCGTAACGAGATCGACAAGCATGAAGTCCGCAAAGAACTGTGGCAGTTTTTTGCAGTCCTACTGCCTATCAAATCCGTTGGTGTCATGGGTGATGGCCGCACCTACGAGCAAGTCATTGCCTTACGGGTAGTTGAATCAAGCGACGGCATGACTGCAGATTGGTCGCGCCTGCCCTATGACCTTTTGGCCACTATTTCCAGCAGGATCATTAGCGAAGTCAGAGGCATCAACCGTGTTGTCTACGACATTACTTCTAAGCCGCCTGGCACTATTGAGTGGGAATAAGCCACGGCGCTACAACTATTCGCCTGATTTGACCGCTGCCCAGCGAGCCTTTGAACACAACCGGTGCCAATGCCCGATTTGTTTAGGGTAATCATGGATTTCTTCGGCGTGCACCCAGTGCCGCTTACGGTCGGAAGTAATTCGGTCGGGGAACCTGATGCCATCCAAATGATCTATTTCGTGCTGGGCAATACGGGCAGTAAAGTCCTCAAAAATCCGTTCCACAAGTTTGCCTTCGGCAGTATAAGCCCGCATTTTAATAGCGACTGGGCGGCGCACCAAGCCCCAAATAAGGCCAGTCGAAAAACAGCCTTCACGGCCTTCGGCGGTTTCACGGCTCCGCCACACAATTTCGGGATTAATAAAACACTCGGGATGGCCGTAGCTAGTACGTGACGGCAATACCCGGGTGTCTACCAAAATAATTCGGATTGGTTCGCCTATCTGTGGTGCAGCTAGCCCCACCAACGTGCGGCGTTGTTCAGTCTTTGGCCCATGACCACGCTGGCCAATAGCTGCTTCGTATAACCGGCGGATCACATCCTTAACATGTTCAGAATCAATGTCCTGCAGAGATACTGGTTGGGCAATTTGGCTTAGAACAGGGTGGCTCGGCGCCACCATACCAAGTGCCTGCTCTTGCGACTCACGCTTTTTATCGGCCTCGGTGAGGTCGTATAGGTCTTTAGACAGTAAGTGAGTTGAGTTGTTGTTGGCAGGCATCGGAGCAAACATCCTTGTTTGTCTTGCACTGCTCGCATACTAACACAAGTTTGTTACAACTTTTAAGCGCACAGTTTTCGAAATTACTAGTTTTGCCACCGCAATGGACACATTCACCAATGTCTTTGGCTTTGTCCGAGAACTTTACGTTCATCCTGCCGTCAAAGACGTACAATGAGCCTTCCCATAGGCCATCGTCGGCGTACTTTTCGCCGTATTTTACAATGCCACCGTCGATTTGGTAGACCTCTTTAAAGCCACGCTTTTTCATCATTGAACTGATGATTTCGCAACGGATACCACCAGTACAGTAGGTTACGACCGGCTTGTCTTTGATGTCGTCGTACTTGGGGTCTTCTAGCTCTTTCTTGAAGTCATGGCTGGTACGCACATCAGGAACGATTGCGTCCTTAAACTTACCGACTTTCGCTTCGTACGCGTTACGACCGTCAAAGAACACCACATCATCGCCGCGCTCTTCAACAAGCTTGTGGACTTCTTCGGGTTTAAGGTGTTTGCCGCCACCAACTACACCATGTTCGTCAACTTCTAGCTCGTCGGCTACATCCAGGGCCACTAGTTCTTTGCGGACCTTAACGCTCAGCTTAGGGAAGTTTTCACGGCCACCATCAGACCACTTAAAGACAGTGTTCTTAAAACCTGCATATTCTTTGGTAGCCTTTACGTACGCCTTAACGGCATCCATGTCACCACCGACTGTACCATTGATGCCGTGCGGGGAGATCAAAATACGGCCATGCAAATTAAGCTTCTCGCAAAGGGTCTTTTGCCAGAGCTTTACTGCTTCGGGATCACTAATTGGCGCAAATTTATAATAGAGAACAATTTTTTGCATCAGGGGTGATTATACCACATTATCAGGAGTCAGTGCTTATGTTGACTATTTTACATTTATATGATATTATTGCTTTATGCTTTATACACCAGAATCTACCCCCACCCCTAACCGCCGCTTATCCCGCACTGTCGCTAAGGCAGCTGGTACACTTGCAGCAATCGCTTTAGTCCCCGCCGCCATTTGGGGCATCACTAAGCTCTCGGAGTCAGAAACCCGAGGTACGCACTTCGCCAATGCTGCTGCCGCCATGGCCACACTTCGTGGTGATGTCCGGGCACACGGTGACGATGACGACATCTATGGTGCCGCCCAAGACCGCATGGAAAAGGACCTGCGTGGTGCCAACCCATTAATTATGCGTGCGCTTGGCGACAAAGTCGTTGCCGCCGCAGCACACCCACAAACTATTACGATGAAGAACGGTAACAGCCGCGCTGTCACTGCTGTAACACTCGATGATGGGACGCGGGTTGACACTGTTCAGATAACCAATCCTCAGACTAGCTTCCAAACAGAAGTCGACCTCAGCCTAAATCGTGACGGTAGCTTCGACAAGTTGACCTACGACCAAGGCAATACGGACACCAGCAAGCCAGATAATGAAATTGGTGGCCCTCACTTTGAGTACGGCTTTGGTGGCAATGACTACGAGGATAGCAACACCGCCCAATACGCTAACGGCAGCCCCCTTGATCCCAACGACGTTGGTGGCGCCATTATCGTGAACAACTCTTACTTCAGCACCTACACTCCTGCCGGCCCAGCTATCGAAACAGCCGTCACCGACTATGATAGTGCCATGCAATTAGTAGGCACAGCACTTAGCTTGTAAGCCGCTCCAACAAAAAGCCCTGGCAAAAACTAGGGCTTTTTGTTTACACTTCAGTTCGTTGTATTTTAATATACAATTTATAATCTGTTGGCATTGCTCTTAACCGCTTTGTTATAGTGTAGCCTATTGTTATTAACGTAAAGGAAAGAGCGGAAAAAATGACAGTACTTTGTATGATTGGCAAGTCTGGTGTCGGCACCGCTCAGCGCGGCTAGCCGCTCCTTTTACGCCTCTCTTTTTTCACAAAAACACTTTTTATTAACCTTTTCCGACCCACTGAGCCACTTTTATGTCTGATTTAGACTCCATTAAAACATTAATCAAATACTTCATCCGAAAGCAATGGCGCTATCCACGGCTGTTTTTGGGCATGCTTATTTCGCACCCATTTGCCATGCTATTCCTGCGCTTCCTGCCATCTTTGATAGTCGCCAGTATCCTTAACCGGATAACAGCCCATCATTTTGTAAAGGGTGACCTATGGGGCAGCTTTGGCTGGCCAATCTTTTGGGCTATCTTTATTGAGTTTTTGGGCGGTGTTGTCATTTGGCGGATCGTTATCTACTTTAACTGGAAACTGGAAGGTCTGGTGCAGCGTGATATTAACCGCGAGGTCTTTGACCACCTTATGCGGCAAAGCGCTAATTTCCACGCCAACCGGTTTAGCGGATCGCTCGTCTCACAAACCAATAAGCTAACCGGCGCATATGTCAGGTTTACAGACACCACCACCTTTCAGGTGCTTGGTTTGTTTTGGGCGCTAGTTTTTACAGCCGTCCTATTGGCTAAACGTGCACCACTGTTTGTAGCCTTGTTGTTTGTCTTTACGGCACTGTACGTGGCCGTGGCCGTTGGCCTGACCAAGAACATACGCAGGCTTAATAAGGACGAGGCCGAAGCCGAAAACGAGCAAACCGGCCAATTGGCAGACAGCACTGCCAACGTTATGGCTGTCAAAAGCTTTGGTGCCGCCAAAATCGAATCCAAACGATTTGGCGCTGCCACCGAAAAAACCCGCATTGCGACATACCGACTGATGTCCGCAACCCTACGCCGGGACGCCCTGTTTGGCAGTATTGGTACAGGCATTGATGCTGTTTCTATCATCTTGGCCGTAGGTAGTATCGTCCTATTCAACGCCAACATTGCTACTGTCTTCCTGATCCTTAACTACACCAGCTACATCTTGCAAGGCCTGTGGGAGTTCAGCACCCAGGCGCTGCGCAACTACAACCGTGCCATTGGTGACGCCCAGGCTATGCTGGAGATCCTGGCTATCGAGCCAGCCATTAAAGATCCCGCAAACCCCGAAAAGGCCCGTATTAAAAAGGGCAAAATCGAGCTTAAGGACGTTATCTTTGCCCATGATGGCAACGAAGACGAACCATTGTTCCATAAGCTCAACCTGACTATTAATGCCAGCGAAAAGATTGGTTTGGTAGGGCGCTCGGGCTCTGGCAAGACTACCTTTACCCGGCTGCTGCTACGCTTTAATGACATCGACGGGGGCGAGATCTTGATTGATGGGCAAAATATTACCCATATCAGTCAGGACGCACTCCGGTCTCATATTGCTTATGTGCCTCAGGAGCCATTGCTCTTCCATCGGTCAATCCGTGAAAACATTGCGTATGGCAAGCCTGGTGCTTCTGACAAGGAAGTTATCGAAGCCGCCCGCAAGGCCCACGCCATGGAATTCATCGAGCGGTTGCCAGATGGCCTGGATACCCTAGTGGGTGAACGCGGCGTTAAATTGTCTGGCGGCCAACGCCAGCGTATCGCCATTGCACGAGCCCTCTTAAAGGACGCGCCAATCCTGGTATTGGATGAAGCTACTTCGGCTCTTGATTCTGAAAGCGAAAAGCTTATCCAAGCAGCATTGTGGGAACTTATGAAAAATCGCACCGCAATCGTTATTGCCCACCGTTTGAGTACCATCCAAAAGATGGATCGCATCTTGGTCATGGAAAACGGTGACATCGTAGAGCAAGGCACACACCAAGACTTGGTTAAGCAACGCGGCATTTACGGCGAACTCTGGGCACACCAGTCGGGTGGCTTTATCGAAGAGTAAGACATGAAAAAGAACATAGCACTCCGCGCATTCCTAAGTTACGTACGCCGTTACCGGGCAGCCTTTATCGGTGTCGCAACCGTCTTCGCCGTTTCGGATATCGTTATTACCCTCATCCCATGGTTAATCGGCCGCCTGACTAATAGCCTTACAGCTAAAAATGACGTCATTTTATGGACGGCACTTTTGATCATTGCCAGCGTAGGCCATGATATGCTGTGGCGTACTGGTGAGATACTGCACCGCAAGTTCATTATCCGCCGCGGGTTTGAATTCGATGACGAGGTTTTCGAGTCCACCCTCCGCCAACCCTATAGTTACTTTATAGATAAGTTCACCGGCAAAGTAAGTAGCTACGCTAGGACACTTGGTGAAGGTTTCCGCGATCTACAAGATGAGTTCAATTACAGTTACATAAACCTGATTATCGCCATGCCGATCATTGGCGCCACAATGTTTACTGTAAACACATATACCGGTGTTATTTTCATCGCAAGTATACTACTGATGTATGTAGTCGGGCGCAAACTTGCCAAGCAAGCGTCTAATGCCGAGCGGGTGCAAACCGACGAAAAGTCCACGGTGGATGGCTACACGGTAGACTCGGTGGCAAACTTCGTCAGTATCAAGGCATTTGGTAACGAGCGCCGTGAAGTAGCCGACATGCGCCAACGCCGCCAGCGTATCATCAAGGCCGCATTGCATGCAGACCTGCGTAACATTTTCTTCTGGGGTAGCATGAGCCTATTTGTACGCTGGATAATCTGGCCGAGTACCTTCATACTAAACGTCTACTTGTACACGCATGGCGATTTAAGCCTTTCACAAATCACTACGTTCCTGACCGCCATCGTCCTATTCTCGAACTTCATTTGGGAAGTCATATGGAATATTTCACAGATCAACAGCAAGCTAGCCAAAGTAAATGAGGCGTACGGCTATTTGTTTGGCAACCGCAATATCTTCAAGGATCCACTGCCTAAAGCTCCTGCCCAGTTGCCCGCCGGCAGCTTCAAGCAAAGTTTGGAAATACATAATCTGATGTTCGCTTACCCAGACAAGCCTGAAACCGCAGTGCTAAAAAACATAAACATACGCATTATGCAGGGTGAAAAGATCGGTGTCGTTGGCCATTCTGGTGGAGGTAAGTCAACACTGCTCAAAGTATTGCTGGGTTACTATCCGATAGCCGACAAAGCAATTAGCATCGACGGCAAGCCGATCAGCAATGACAGGCTTACCAACTTAATGGCCTACGTACCGCAGGACACATCTGTCTTCCACCGCTCCGTCCGCGAAAACATTGCTTATGGCCGGCCGGATGCTACCGAAGCTGAGATCATTGCCGCGTCCAAACACGCCCTTGCCCATGAGTTTGTTACCAAACTGGACGCTGGCTACGACACGCTAGTTGGCGAGCGTGGCATTAAACTTTCTGGCGGCCAGCGCCAGCGTATCGCTATTGCCCGGGCTATCCTAAAGGACGCGCCAATCCTGGTATTGGACGAAGCCACGTCTGCGTTGGACTCCGATAGTGAACAGCTCATCCAAAAAGCATTGTGGGAACTTATGAAAAATCGCACCGCAATCGTTATTGCCCACCGCTTGAGTACCATCCAAAAGATGGACAGGATTGTCGTTATTGATAATGGGCAGATCGTAGAAGAAGGTACGCACACCGCACTCGTAAAGAACGGCGGAATTTACGCACAGCTATGGGCACACCAGTCGGGTGGCTTTATCGAAGAATAGGCCGTACAATAAATACCTAAGATATGAAACGGGATAAATCAATCGATCGGTCTACTATTCGTTTGTTCTGGCAGGCGAGCCTTCAAAACAAAAATTTGCTTATTCTGGCGCTGGTGTACCCTGTCGGCACCATCATGACCAGCACAGTGGCACCACTGTATATTGGTAAAATTCTGGCGTCTTTGTCCAACCCGCATGCCGACTCTATGCACTACGTCCCTTACTTTGCAGTGGCAGCTGTCATCGGCATTTTGGGGAACCGCTACGGGTTTATTGCCTTGCTAACACACCAAGCCAAAACGATGAGCTACTTACAGCGACAGGCACTCCAGGTGTTGCTTAAGCGCAGTGTGGGCTTTCACAATAACAACATTGGCGGCAAGCTGGTGTCTGACGCTATTGACTACCCCGCTGCGTACGCCTTGTTAGCCAATGCTATCTTTATCAACATCATCCCGCTAGTACTCGTGCTCGGCATTGGCTCGTTGTTGATCTTTATGGAGTCGTGGCTGCTAGGCTTGATGATCACTGTCATGGCTATTGTATCGGTCGGCTGGGGCGTGATAGAGAGCCGCCGCCGTTCTGGCCTGCGCAAGGAACGGCTGAAGGCCACCAAAGCTGTTACCGCGCATCTTGCCGACGCAATCCTAAACGTCCAGACAGTCAAGACTTTTGCTCACGAAGACGACGAGCTCAAAGAGCACAAACGGCTCAATCAAACCTTGCTTAACCACCGCCTGCACGACTGGAAACTTGCTGGCGTCCAGGGCAATAACCGTATTGCCGTTCTAATGGCGTTGCAGCTTGCCTTTGTGCTGCTCACTGTCCATTTGGTACACAGCAACCCTAGCCTGCTGGGCATTGGTATCTTTGCCTTTTCGTTTACGATCACCCTCAGCAACAAGTTGTTTGATATCAACTCGCTGATCCGCAACATCGAAGACGGCTTTTTGAACGCCTCCCCAATGACCGAGATTTTGTTAGAGGAGGCCGAAATCCAAGACCAGCCTGGCGCAAAAGCTTTACAAGTTAAGGATGGTGCTATCAAGTTGGACAAGGTTGGGTTTCATTATGAGGACAGTACCGACGACCAGTCAGTATTTACTGACCTCGACCTAGACATTAAGCCTGGCGAAAAGGTAGGTTTGGTTGGCCCAAGTGGTGGCGGTAAATCGACACTTACCCGTTTGCTGCTGCGCTTCGAGGATATTGACGCCGGCACAATCAGCATTGACGGCCAAAACATTGCTAGCGTCACTCAAGCCAGCTTGCGCCAAGCTATTTCGTATGTGCCACAGGAGCCATTGCTCTTCCACAGGACTGTGCACGAAAATATTGCCTACGGCAAAACCGAAGCTAGTATGGAAGCTATCAAGCAAGCCGCCAAACAAGCCCACGCCGACGAATTTATCGAAGCCCTGCCTAAAGCCTACGAAACAATCGTGGGCGAACGCGGTGTTAAGCTGTCAGGTGGCCAGCGCCAGCGTATTGCCATTGCCCGGGCTATCCTAAAGGACGCCCCGATTTTGATCCTAGACGAAGCCACCTCGGCCCTAGACTCCGAAAGTGAAGTCCTCATCCAGGAAGCGTTGTGGAAACTCATGGAAAGCCGCACAGCACTGGTTATTGCCCACCGCTTGAGTACCATTCAAAAGATGGACAGGATTGTAGTCCTAGCCGATGGCAAAGTCGCCGAACAAGGCACACACAAGGAACTGCTCGCCAATAAAGGCCTGTACGCCAAACTCTGGACACACCAGTCCGGCGGCTTTATCGAAGATTAGCAGGCATAGAAAAAGACCCCACGTATTTGCTTCTGAGGGTACGCAAACCTCCAAAGGAACAGGGTATCGGTTTGCTTGCGCACTGTAGGCGAACCCCTCAGAAGCAAATACGTGGGGTCTTTAATATATGGCTACTTCTCTTCGGTAGATTCCGCTTCGGTGTCGGCAACCGTTTCGCCTTCTGGCTGTTCGGTTTCGGTCACTTCTTCGTCGGTACCACCAGCGGCGTCATTTGCCGCCTGCAAGGCACTTGGCTCAAAGACAGTAGCGAGTGGGTGGGTGGGGTCGGTCTTGACGACTACACCCTTTGGTACGGTCAGGTCAGCGACCGTTACTTGGTCACCAACAACCACCAGTTTTTCACCGTTAAAAGTCAATGCTTCTGGTAGGTCCTTAGGCAAAGCCTCAACTTCTACTGATTCCAGCTGGTGCAATACTACCAAACCTGCCCGCTCTGCAGGTGAAGCTTCGTTGCCTTCCTCGTACACTACGTGTACAGGGATGTCGGTAGTCACCTTTTCGTTGGCCTTTACGGCGTTGAACACGATGTGGCGCAACTGGTGTTTCTTTGGGTCAAATTCGGCCTTCTTGATGATCGCCATGTAATGTTTACCGGCTGCGTCCAGGCTTACAGGATGGTGCTTGCCAGCCTTTTGGTAGGCCTTAACCAAATCAACGTATTCACCCATTACAATGACTGAATCTTTGCCATGGTCGTGAATAACAGCCGGCACCATACCCTCGGCACGTAAGTGCTTGACGGCCTTGCCGGTTACTTCACGTTTCTGTAAAGCGACAGTTACTTCTTCCATATATATCCTCCTACTAACGTGGTAATGCCCATCACTACTTAGTATAACAAGAAATCATAACGGTAATGATACAATAGAGCGATGAAACCTATCTATAAGCTTATTTTTGTGCTCGTGGTTATTGGGGCAATTTTTGCAGTTTTGCAAAAAGTCTTTAGCGTCGACAACATCTTTGCCACCGGTGGCATTATCGGTATGGCCCTCACTATTTTTGCCGAGACGGGCCTGCTGGCAGGCTTCTTTTTGCCTGGCGACACCTTGCTATTTGCCGCTGGCTTTTTTGCCGCCCAAGGCAAACTGAATTTGGCAGTAACCTTAGTTGCTCTAATTGTCGGTGCTGTCGCCGGCAACATGGCAGGATACGAAATTGGCCGTCGCAGTGGCCACCGCTTGTTCCGCAAGTCTGACTCCATTATTTTTCACAAAGAAAACCTGGACAAAGCCCAAGCGTTCTTTACCAAGCACGGTGGCAAGACCGTTATCCTGGCCCGCTTTATCCCTATTGTCCGCACTCTGACTTCACCGCTTGCAGGCATGGGCCGCATGCACTACGGCTGGTTTATGGTTTATAACGTCATCGGTGCCGCCCTATGGGTACCCACAACCACCCTGATCGGTTACTGGGCTGGCAAAGTTTTGGGCCACTACATCAACATCGACCACTACATTTTGCCTGCTGTCATATTGGCGACTGTCTTAACCTTTGGCATTAGCTTCTGGCATATCCTACGTGAACCTGCTTCACGCGCACGCCTGCTGGCACAAGTACACACGCTTTTCGAAACTCCCGATC
>CBJLZK010000018.1:0-10359 GCA_966427515.1 uncultured bacterium
CTTTGTGACATTCTTTGAATATCTGGCATTTAATCCTTTCCACAGACAGGACATTTGGTACTATGGCAAGCTGTCTTCGTCCAATAGGTGGCTGGCAAAGCAGCACGACATTAAAGTTATCGCTGAGTACCCGCTGGTTGACCAGCCTGATGGCCTAGCTTCGCTATATACGACTGAGCAACAAGTGAATGGCAAGCAAATGATCAATGCCGGCTCGGTTACTGCGCAGGAGTCACGGCTGCGAGCCAGTATAACCGGACTTAATGACCCTCAAACTTTGCCGGTGCTAAAAGCGCTAGGCACACAGGCCATAATGACTCATGAAATCGGTAATGACCGGACGGTTCCTGGTTTGGTCTGGGTTTATGGTGCCAATGAAGCACCGGCTGGTTATGCTGCTGATGTCGATGTCTTTAAGGTTGCCAGTACAGTTCAGGCCGCACGGTATGCCCTGGTAGCTGATACAGGCTTTAAGGATTTGCTGTACACCGATCTAAGTACCAAACACTTTATTAATAGCGATGGTAACGCAGAGCTGCGCATTGAGCCAATGCCAGGTGTAACGGCTCAGCCTACGGCTATGCATCAAATCACCTTTGGTTTAAATGCTACTGATGCTTACAAGGGCAATGACATCGTCCTAACGCAGGATAACCGTGTCGTTGATGTACTGCACGTCAAAGCCGGCGATAAACTTACTTTGTCGTACGACATGCGTGAGGGCAGCAATTTACATCTTATGGTTGTTGGTGGCCTACAGCCCGACACGCTATATATTAACCACCTGCAAGCTCAATAAGTCGCCACGAGGCGTTAAATGAGATGGTTCTTGCTAAGGCCGTCGAGGATAATGCCGGCACTTTTTTCCCAGGTAAATTTCTCGGTTTGCTTGAAGCCTGCACGTATAAATTTGGCTCGTAGTTCGGGGTTTGCTAATAATTCCTGCATTTTTTGGCTGATTTGCTCGTGATTGTCGGCATCGACATAGAGCGCTGCATCGCCTGCGGCTTCTGGCAGTGACGAATTGTTGGCAGTAATGACTGGCGTGCCGCAGCGCATTGCTTCTAGAATCGGCAGACCAAAGCCCTCGTAGTGGCTAGGGAACAAAAATGACTCGGCACCGCTATATAAAGCAGGCAAATCTTCTGTGGCAATATAACCAGGCAGTACGACCTTGTCGCCGGCAAGCCGGGCTTCTGTTATGGCGTTACGGATGTCATCATCACGCCAACCGCGGCCGCCGACCAGCACTAGGCTAACCTCATGCCGGATTTTGGCTGGCAGCATGCGGTAGGCTGCTATAATCCCTTCGACGTTCTTTCGCGGCTCAAGCGTACTCACAAAAAACATGTACTTACCAAAAATGCCGTACTTAGCCTTTACAGCCGAAATTTCATCTTCGGTGCGCTGGTAATAGAGTGTAGGCTCGGCAGCAAGATGGGCTACAACAACCTTCTTGGGATCGATAGCAAAATGATCACAGAGTGTTTTTTTGCTATAGTGCGAGACTGCGACAATCATGTCGGCTTTCTTGACCGAATTAGGCAAATGCTTAGTCATGAAAGCGAGGTTTGCTGGCGAAGAGTACTCTGGACAGTCAAACATACTCAAGTCGTGAACCACAATGACCGATGGTGAATTTGCCAGCGGCCACCTAATAAAGTTAGGGAAGATATACACGCCCTTGCCATAGATAAGGTCTACCGGAGGTATAAGATTGCGGAATTTGAGGGTATGGTAGGCCCGGCTGGGCAACCAGTCAATTGGCTTGTCTAGGGTCTGGGTATTTTTTAGCAGATCCGCAATGTCCATGGGTTCTTGGGGGTGTGTAAGGAGGCTCAAACGATCCTGTGGCCCGAGATATTGCTGTAGGCCGCGGACCATACCATGAGTAAACCAGCCCACGCCGCTACGGTTCTTTAAAATTGTATGTGCTTCTACAAAAATTTTCATAAGATTGCGTATAGTATAGAATACTTATAGATAATTATGAAAGCTACTCGAGTGGTCAACCTATTATTTCAGCTCGATGCCTTACACAAGCGCATCGATTTTCAGCGTCTGACGGCGCACATTTTATTTATCGTAATTGCTGCAGGCTGGGCGGCCGCCGATAGTGAGCATTTTTGGAGCCGCTTTGCCGCTTCACTGGTCGTAGGGTTTATCATCAGACTGTTATTGTCCCGGCTGGGCGCTTCCAGAGTTGCGACGTTGCTTATAGTAACGACGCTGTTTGCACTGGGCCGGCATTTGAGCTCATCTGAGGCGTGGCTTGTGGCAGTATATGCTTTTGTCGTGCTGGTAGCCCAAGAGTACTTTCTGTTACGAACTAAACTTATGGCGTTGGTGGCTGCCATAGTGGCAGCGCTGGTTATTGCCGGTACGGGTCAACACGCTCGTGAACTTCTGCTTTTATTTAGTGTAGTCATGGTTGCGCGTCTGCTGTGGCATGCCGTTCTGGAGCGGATGTCCAAGAAGGCTTTTGTCTTGTTCGCTATTAAGTCTGTCGGCATAGCAGTGGTTACGCCAATCATTTATCTGGCGTTTAAGAAATGGTGGGGATACTCTTTTGACTTGCCCAGTGCATTGCCCGCCTTGCATGTGTCCATCTGGCTAAAAGTAGTTGTTGTGCTGCTGGCTATTCGTGGCCTGTGGGCAACCATACTGCTCAAAACGGCTCGCAGTCCGCAGTGCCGCTTGCTGAGACTGTTTTATATTTTCTTTGGCCTAGCTGCGCTTGTCGCAGTTGTTTTTGTGCATCGTTACGGTGGTCGTATCTTTTTGCCTAGTGCCTTACAGACATTAGGTACGTTTGGCCTAACAGCTTTTGGTATTACCAGCGTTATTTATGCGCTGCTTGCTCTCAGCTTGCTGGCCTCAGCAGGCATAGATAGGACCCTCTACAAAGATACGGCTTTTGCTCGTAGGCTACGCCGTTTTATCGGCACCCGAACGCCTACGGAGCAAATGAGTAGCGACAAACAGGACTAATGATATTGTCAGCATTGATGCTGCTGGCACGCCCAGTGCAAATTCGGCAGCCGAAGCACTATGAATGTGGCTGCGGATGCTATTAAAGAAGATAAATAGGCTGCCGTTAATTGCCAAAAGAGCAATGGCGGATAGAATAACGAGCTTCTGGCGCTTGCCTACAATGCCTTCAATAATTTGATGATTGGTTAAAACTACCGAAGCATTGCAAATTAGCGATAGCATCAGGTAGGTGTGATTAACTTCGTGAGCTGAACGGTGAATTAGTAGACCAATAACAGCCGTAGGGATTAGGGCCAAAATTAGCGCGGCAAACAGTGTCAAAAAGTTGACCGCAACCGAAGCCCGAAGAGCAGTTTTGGGCTTGGTGTGGATCAGCTCTTGCTGTTTGGCTGCCAGGTATATTGAGATTGGCGATACAAAGTAGAAAGTGAGCTTACCAATGACGGAAACTGCAGCATAATCCGCCGATTGGCTCTGGCTAAAGAATTGACCAAACATAAAGAGGTCCAAGCCAAGCAGGAAGTTAATAGTGATGGCGTATGCCACGCACGATATCACCAAAAGACGGTATTGCTTAAGGACGTGGAGTGGTGCATCCCAAATGCGTTTGAATATTTCGAAGTTCTTTTTGCGGTACTGCTCTTTCTCGGATAGGGTGAACGTACCAAACACGACTACAAAAACTAGTAGGATTCCTCCTACAGCCGCTGCATCTTTATGGCTATTTAAGAGCATGGCGCCGATAACACCAAAGAGCAATCGTCCAAATGCGAGGCTGACATTGAGGATTGCAGATTTATTAAAACGATTAGCACCTAGGTAGATAGCATTGAGGACCATGACTGGAATGCTGCAGAAGACGACCGCTAGGGTAAGGTTTAAGATTACAGCGTCATGCAGCCCAGTGCGTTTCTCGACTTGGCCGCTAAATACTACGCATGCAGCTAGCAGGATTATGTACAAGACATAAATGATCTTTTGGCAGGCTCTGATGATGTCTGCTTGCCGGTCTTTGGAAATGTAGAAAACAGCTATGCTGACGATGTTAAGCGCAACAAACAGATTACCAAAAACATTAATCATATTATTTGCAAGCGTTAGGTCGCGGAATTCCTGCTTGGTTAGCAATCGGATTAGGGTGAAGTTAAACAGAAAGTTGCAAAACGAAGCAACCAGACTCAGCAGGGTATAAACGCCGATTCCTTGAACGAGTTTTTTGATATTGGATATATTCTTCATCAACTTGGGAGGATCGCAAATCGTATGGTATCGTTACTATAGTAAGTAAAAAGTGGTTCGAATGCACGCTATTTCGATAATTATACCTTCATATAATGCTGCCGCATGGTTGCCAAAAACGATAGGGAAGCTAAACACAGCCCTGCAAAAAGCTAAAATCAGCGATTATGAAATCATCATAGTAAATGATGGTTCGGCTGATAATACTAAGGATGTGCTGGCTCAGCTTGCCAAAGAAGACAAGCATATAGTAGCGATTAACCAAGAAAATAAGGGCCGGTTTTTGGCACGTAAAGTGGGCATAAAGGCTGCGACCAAAAAATTCGTGCTATTTTTGGATAGCCGGGTATTTGTCGATGAAAACGCTCTGTTGTATGTAAGGGAACAAACCAGTAAGAATCCCAAGTTACTTGCCTGGAACGGGCATGTCCGGATTAAGTTGGGCTGGAATGTTTTCGCGCGCTTTTGGGATGCGGTTACTTTTATCGCATGGCGGCGTTACCTGCGGCATCCACAATTAACGCAATATGGTATTGATGACTTTGACTACTATCCCAAAGGTACCGGATTTTTCCTAGCACCCAGAGATATCTTGGAAAAATACATTGACGAGTTCAAGGCTAATATTGATGACTTCAAATTTGTTAGTGACGATACGGCCTTGCTTCGGAATATTGCCCGCGATATCAAAATAACCATATCGCCAGAGTTTTCTTGTCTATATCATTCACGTGATAAGCTTAGCGCCTTCATGAAACACACACTCAACCGTGGTACTTTTTTTGTGGACGGCTTCTTCCAGCCGGGCAACCGCTACTTTATACCGCTCGTGGGTTTTTTGATCATTACACCGCTGGCCTTAATTGCTCTTATTGTCTGGCCGGTTCTGCTGCTTTCCGTAGCAGCAGTATTTTGGGTTTTGGAACTCCTGCTAGCGATATTGTTGGGTGTGCCAATAGCCAGTGCTGCCAGTCTATGGTTGCTAACGCCGCTCTTCGCTATGCTCTATGGATTGGGTATCTGGCGTGGCGTCTGGATGTTGGCCAAACAAAAAGTTAATAAGTCAAAGACAGCGTAATAAGCATATGGATCGTTTGCGACTTTTTGTAGCACAGCACCGAACTCTCGTGCAGTTTGCTGCTGCTTTCATAGTCTATGGGCTATTAACCTTGTTTTATATGGGCGGTGCCGCCACAAATTGTACGCAGTCGCTACTGAGTTTCCCGGGGGATAATACGGCAGGTTTGATCGCAATGTTCAGCATCGATCACCATGACCCGTGGTTTGGTTACACGCATGTATACAGCTATCCGTATGGTGAAGCCTTGGGCCAACCGACGCATATTACCGCACAGACACTCTTTGTCCCGTTTTGGTTCTTGGCCAAGTTGTTCGGGCCGGTCTGTGGTTTTAATGTACTGACGATAATTGGCTTTATGTCGGCCGCTCTAACGATGTTTGCCTTTATGCGATGGCTGCTTGGTGGTAGGTTTGCGGTGCCATTGCTGGCGGGATTTGCTGTGGCTTTTACACCTTACTTGCAAATCAAAACAGGGGTTCACATCTCCTATATATTTGAGTCATTATTTATCGCTGCCATTTGGCTTTTCTTGGCTCTCTGGAAAAATCCAAGCCTTAAAAAAGCCTTGTGGCTAGGTCTGGTTGTTGCTCTATTTGCCTACACTGATGGTTATTTTATTTTGCTAGGCGGAGTATTGATGGTCGGCCTGCTATTGGGGGCTTTGGGCTACGACTACTTTAAGAATGAGCGAACAATACAGCCAGAGCTTCGCCGACGGAGTAAGTTTATTGCTTTGGCTGCGGCCATGGCTTTAGCCTGTATGCTGCCAGTGCTGTATGTCATGTTTAGCTCGGCCGGGCAAATTAACCAAGCGTTGGTGTCGACAAGGGACACCATTGGCAATGAGGCCCAGGTGTATGGTGCTAGGCCGCTGGAATATCTTTTGCCAAATCCAATGAATCCAATTTTGTCGCACGTATTTGGGAATTACCAGTCACGCAATAATCATGGCTCTAATCCCGCCGAAAATATCTTGAGCTTAAGCTGGATAATGATAGCTTTGGCGACATTCTTTGTTGTGCTTGTTTATCGTGAGCGGCGCAAAAAGGATGGGCTTAAACTGATCAATGTTTCGTTTAAAGCGCCCTTCCTGCTCTCTGTATTTGGTGTTGTATTGGTGGTGGCGTTTGTTGCTAGCTTGCCGCCACATCTTGGTCCAATTGTTACGCCAACGTTTGTATTAATTCATGTGGTTAAGCTTTGGCGCGTATTTGCCAGGCTGAGCGTTATTGTTAACATCGCACTGGTTGTGTTGGCAGGCCTGGGGCTGACGGTGCTGCTTGATAAGGCTAAAACCAGCTGGAGGCGTGCCGCTATCTGTCTACTTGCCTTTACTTTGGTATTTGTGGAATACCTGACATTTACGCCGCCACGCCAAGTAAGTGGCTATGAAAAAGTGCCAGAAATATACCACTGGCTGCACGATCAAAAACAATATGCTCAAATTGCCGAGTATCCTTTAGACGAGTTTGCTGCCAGCGGTTATCCCGTCTTTTATGATACGTACCAGCGGGTACATGGCAAGGAAATGCTTAACGGTGTGATCAGTGGCAAGGACGCAATATTTGCCAGACAGGCTGTGCGCGATCTAACTGATCCTCAGGCAGTTCCCGGGTTACGAGCCCTCGGCATTGATTTTATTACAATACACTCCCCCAGCTATCCAGGCGATATTCCGGGTCTCAAGTTACAGCACGTGAGCGCGGAACCTATTCTGACTACCAACGGCCAGCCTAATAAGGTTTGGGGATATTCGGTCGAATCTGGTCCTAAGCTAGCATATGCCGTGGCGCCAATCGAAGGTTTCCACGCACCCATAAAGGTTAGCGCTGTGCATCAAATCCAAGAGATGGGCCATCTTGGCGTGCTTGGTTTCCAGGATTTGTCACGTACGCACAGTAGTCTAAAGCTGGTTGACGTACTAGTCGAAGCCAAGTCTGTAACAGCCTCTGGCCAGTTAATTAGTATCCAACAAGGCTCCAAAGAAGTTTGGCGGGGCAAGATTAACCCTACAGTTACAACTGTCCAGTTTGAGGCAGACCCTCATATGGATGTTGATATCGAGGCCGTCCAGCCGACGACTGATGCAACGATAACATTGCCAGAAATAACGGTCATAAATTAGTAGCAGCTACTGCAGTTTAAATATCTGATACTGAGAATCTTGCAGTAGAGGTTTTTGGCCCTGGTAACAATGGAGCACGGCCCGGTCATTAGTAGCCACAATTACGTAACGGACTGCCAGTTTTTTAAGACCGCTGACTTGTTCGCAAAGAGGCAAAGTAATGATTTGTGCCAAATGCTTTGATGGCAAAGCTGGATTGACATCAGAACGGCCTAGCCCGCAGTCGTTAATTATCGGCTTTTGGTGATACATTTCCATGGCGCAAAAAGTTTGCGCTGGATAGCCTACTAATGACGATGCCTGATACTGTGCAACTCGGCCAGCCGGCTGGCTTTTTAGCGAGGTAATGGCCGGCGACGGTACCACGCTGACCGATGAGTCGGGTGTGGGCGCCCACAGATCCAGACAAATCACGCAAGCAACTACTGCTAAAACGACATATTTAACGCGCCCAGTAAAGTGATTTGCAAGCCAAAAGATGCCAATGGCAGCAAGCATAACAAGCGCGCCCATTAGCGGCATAACCAGGCGCTGACCGGCTCGAAGTGCCGGCACATGTCTGGCGACCAGACTATCGGGCAAGTCCATGACATGCCCGGCAATGGTGATAGACGGCGGCAGCGAAAATATAAAGCAAATAAAGGCTACTAGACAGGCCATGTATACCACTGGCTGCAGTTCGTTATTTATTTTTGATTTGGCTAGTTTACCGCGTCTTAGGGAGTCTACTAAGCCAAATATAGCCAATGCTAAGGTGCTGATACCAACGTATAGACTTGTGTGTAGCGCCCGTGGGATATGGGCTACGAGCATTTGATTGAGGCCATGTCCCCAAGTCGAGAATTCACCTGGCAGAATGTACATTAGCGGGTTCGCGGATTGCTGATAGGCGTCACTGGCGGCTCTAACTGGTATGTCATTTGCAGAACCCGTCAGCCCGAGCAGATAATATGAGCCGTAGATAGCGATCCAGCTGCCGGCGATTATTCCTATGGGCAATAAGGTCTTTTTATAGCCTATTCTTTGGGACAAAACGATAGCGGCTACTACTAAACAGCTGCTGCCAACCAAAGCAATGTGGAAGGCAAAATAGGGCGTCCAGAAAATTGCTGGTACCACCGATAAAGCCGCTAGCACGACTCTTTTGCGATTAATGCCTTCAGTTATCAGCAGCCAAAAAGCCCACATTGGTAAAATAAACAGCCACATATGAGTATAGGTCGGTGCTGCCCGGCCTAAGCTAAGCATTTGTGGCCAGAAGCCATACATCAATCCAGCGATAACACCAACAGCAGCAGATTTAGTGGCCGACCTTATAAATAGGAAGGTGATGAAAGCGGTTAGTAGATAGCCCAGGAAGGTTTCCAATGAGTGTGCAGCAATCGGGCCAAAAAGCAGCGATGTCAACCAAAGATATAAGACCGACAAGAAGGAAACACGGTTTACCCCAACATTGTTGGCTATGCCATCGGGTTGGGCAATACTGGTCATGTGGCTGGCGGTAAAAGGGTTGATATGCTCGTGTACGATAGCTCCATAGCGTACGACACTGCTCATAGTGTCACTTGCCATTGGTGCAGTAAGAATACTGCCAGGGTCGGTAGCAAATGGATAGGTGGCTGCGATTGTCACTACCACAAAAAGCAAAAAGGTCAATGTGGTTGACGAACGGAGTAATCGTAACAGTTTGTACATAACTTTGTTTTGCTGAAGCTCTTTAATTGTCAGTATAGCAAAACCTTGCTCTTGCAGCGATCTGTATTCTTTCTTAGGTAGATCATTCAGGGACTATGGGTTACAATGGGAACATCAGTTGCTTTCTTATTTTTGGAGGAGTGAAGAGGGGATGCCGGTAAAGGATTATTACGACGCTACCAAATGGAATTTGGGGCAGGAAGATCGTGACCTTTTTGAACGCGAAGAAAAATCGTTAGAGTTTATTAAGCAGTACGGTAAAGGTAAAAAAATACTAGACGTAGGCTGTGGCGACGGGCTTTTTATGGATAAGCTGCGTGACGCCCTCGCCGACCACAAGAAGATTGAAATCTGGGGCGTGGACTACTCTAAATATAAGCTCAAAAAGGCCGAGGATAAGGGTCACAATGTTAAGTGGTGTGACCTCGAAAAGGGCCTGCCATTCGAAGATGAAACCTTTGACGTTGTGTATGCTGCCGAACTGATTGAGCATTTGTACAACCCAGACTTCTTCCTCGAGGAGTGCTACCGTGTCTTGCGCAAGGGTGGCCTGATCATCGTTTCTACGCCAAACCTTCACGCTTGGTATAATCGTTTGTTATTTATATTGGGTGTGCAGCCCCTATTTTATGAGGTGTCAACCAAATCGCCAGCAATCGGTAGTGGTGCCCTTCGCCGTATCAAGAAGGGTGAGGCACCAGTAGGACATATACATGTCTTTAACCGTACTGGCCTAGTAGACATACTTAGGCACGAAGGCTTTGAAGTCACCAAGTTTATGGGTGCTCGTTTCCAGGCCTTACCAAAGTTCTTCCAGGTTGTTGACAAGGCGTTTAATGTTCGGCCGTCGATGGCGTCCAACCTCATAGCTATTGCTCAGAAGACAGAAAAGAATTCTCAGCCCGAAGAGTCCTAGATTTAATTTGGTAGCAGCAAAACACCTCGCATATTCGCGAGGTGTTTTTATACAAGCTTGCTGAGTGACCTAGTTTACGGTCATGTAGAAGTTCATGCCAGGGTCGTTCATCCATGCTGCGCCTTCTGACAAAAGGCTAAAGTATTCGCGGTAAGTGCCAGCTTGGCTGGGGGCATCCATCCAGAATTCAAAGGTACCAGTCTGCCCAGGTGCTACTGACGATTCTTTAAGCCGAGCAGGGCGGTTTTGGCCGAGCCAACTACCATCATAGAATGCGCTAAGCCGGTCAAGTGGGTGAGTCATGCCAAA
>CBJLZK010000019.1:0-10188 GCA_966427515.1 uncultured bacterium
TATTCCAGTTTGGCGTGTTTGATTCGGGGAATGGTACCCACATGCCCATCATGTCGTCGGTAATGCCAGAAGCTTTGAGCTTGTCAAAGTAGTGCTGCAAAGCTGAATCATACGTGCCATTCATAAAGTCACGGTACGACATCAGGCCGCTACCGGCATATGGCTCAACAATCACGATAGGCTTAACGCCGGCGTCGTGGAACGTCTTGAGCTTAGTTGCCATAATCGTAGCATCGGCTGTCGCACTGGCATCAGTAGGGAAGCTGGTAAAGACCATCAGAGTGTCGGTAACATACGACGAACATACCTGCTGGTACTCTTCAAGCTTTTTGATGTGTGGGTCGGCTGTGTATTTGGCCAGGTTAAGCGATGGTTTCTTGGAGCAATCATAGGCAGTGTCTTGCTTAGCTTGCTGTTGAGCCTGCTTGTCTTGGCTGCCAAACCAGCTGGATAGCAAGCTGCTCAGGCCTTCATTAACCGACAGGCGAACGGTAAGCAAGCCAAAAGCTACTACCAAAACGGCGATACCCATGTTAATTAAAATGAGCTCTTTGCGCTTCATTATTTTTTGCCCTCCACGGCTACACCGATACCTTTGCGGTCCCAGCGCTGCCACTCCACATCTTTACCTTGGCGGATCATCTTGACGCTCTTATAAAGCGATACAAATTCGATCCAGTCCAGCATATAGAACAGTGGCCAAACAAAGGGAAAGTACAAAATTAACAATGGCCGTGGTTTGGTGTCGTGGAACATCGGCACTGCAATAAATACCAGCAGGATAAAGAGCAGGCCAATGGCCAGCGACAAGTACTCGGCAGTCACGATGCTATAGGCGATCACGATAGCAATGGCGATCGGCTCAAAGACTAGCTGAACTTCGGCCAACATCGAGAACGGCAGTACAAAGAAGGATAGCCAGAAGTTGTGGTTGTCTTCGGTAGAGAAAAACAGGGAACGGTATTTACGGAAAGTATCCAAACGGCCTTTCTTCCAGCGCACTCGCTGGGCGATCAAACCAGGAATATCCGAAGCACCTTCGGTGTAGCAGATAACGTCCTCGGCATATGTAGACTTAAGGCCAAAGGCTTTGGTGCGCATCGACATCTCGATGTCTTCTGTTTTGTTCTTTTCGTCAAATAGGCCAATGGTGTCAAAGATCTTACGACGGAACGACGCACAGGCGCCACCAAAGATATACTCGGCACCCAGCAAAGCGTGTGCCCGCTTGTTATAAAAACCAAAGTAGTATTCCAAGTGTTGCGCAAAACCTACCAGCGTTGAGGTGTTAGTCACGTCCACGTTGCCTACTACGGCCATAATTTCGGGGTCCATGTAATATTTGACGAGCTTTTTGAGCGCGCCAACTTGGATGGCAGAGTCGGCGTCCATAGTCAGGACGATTTCGCCACGAGCTTGTTTGATACCTTCGTTCAGAGCTGTACCCTTACCGCCGTTCTGCTTGTAGATATAACAGATGCGCTTGATAGGTCCGTGCGTACCATTCTTTTTCTTGAAGCGCTTTAAGTAATCTTTAATGATCTCGTCAGAGTCATCGGTTGAGCCATCGTTAATTACTATCAGCTCGGTATTCATATATCCGTTGCTGAGTACTGATTCCATGGTCTTGATAATGCCCACTTCCTCGTTCCAAGCTGGCACCACAATCGAGACCAATGGCTCATACGCACCCAGGCCATCAGCCTTGCGCTGTTTGACCATACGGATATATCGCATACGTTCGCGGACAGGGTAGAAGGGCGACACTATCAAAAAGAAGTAATTCTTTAGGAGCGTCATAATCACAAAAAAGGCGACGACCGATCTAACAATGTTGAATAATACTAAATCCATATCATTACCTCTGTAATACCAGCGAAAAGCCGTAATAAAGATTATTGTGTGGGTCCTCGACGATCAGTAAGATCTGACGGTCTTCGGACTTAGAAACTAACAGGGAGCTGCTCAATGGCGACACTTTCTTTTCGGCTACCGTAAAGTTCGATACTGCATGCCCGTAGTGTAAGCGCACAGACATCCCTTGCTGGATTTGGTCGGGGTGGGGAAGCGTACGCCACGATTTAATGGCGTATACCAGGTAATCTTCGGTAACGCCCATCTGGTTCTTGTTCAGACCAATATCCTGGCCAGCGCTTGGGCGGGCAAACCACGCGCCATCAATTTTGCGCGATTCTTCGACAGTCAAATGCGCCTTTAGATCGGGGAATTCCAAACTGCTCATGCCAGTCAGGTCAGGATCGGCGTTAGTCTGGTCAGAGCCAGCCTTGGCCGAAAAATCACGGATCGCACCATTAATAACGTCTTGGGCGGCAACTTTTTGTAATGACTGAGCCAAAGGCACATAGCGGTTAAAGACCACTTCATAGGTGTTCATAAAAACAAAAGCGGTAAACCCGAACGTGATGGCAAAGAAAGCAAGGCGTGACAGTCGTTTTCGCATAGCTTTTACAGTTTCTTAACCTTGATATACAAATCAAGCAGCCGGCTGGTAACCATAGCAACAATATTGGCACCGATAACGGTGACAAATACAAAGAGCAGTACCAAGACCATAAAGTTAACAGAAAGCAGATTGTCGAACATAGGCAGTTTTTTAGGGTTAGGGAGTTTTTATGGAGTTAATTATGTCGATAATACTACACTATTGATTTTTTTGCAACAAAATAACACTCGTTAGGTTACAAAATTATCTTCGCCCAATAAGCTTATGGTATGCTGGGGATAGCAAGATGAGCAAAAAGACAAAAGCTGCCATCATCGTCTTATTTTTTCTGGGACTTTTAAGCCTGGCTGTCTTATATATACATTCGCATAACATTGCAGTCTTTAACCCCAAAGGCACTATCGCCGCCCAAGAACGCAAGCTGATGCTTATTACGTTGTCACTAAGCGTCATCGTGGTGGTCCCTGTTTTCCTGCTGACATTCTTCATCGTCTGGAAATACCGCGCTAGCAACACCAAAACCAAGAAGCGTTACGAGCCTGAATATAGCAATAAGTTTTTGGAGCTACTATGGTGGGGCATACCCGGCGCCATTATCTTGATCTTGGCGATTATCACCTGGAACAGCAGCCATACATTAGACCCGTTCAAACCCATAGACACTAGTAAACAGCCCATTACCATCCAGGTAGTAGCACTTAACTGGAAGTGGTTGTTTATTAATCCCGAAAGCGACATCGCCACAGTCAATTACGTAGATATTCCAGTAAATATGCCGATTAATTTTCATATCACTTCTGACGCACCAATGAACTCGTTTTGGGTCCCACAATTGGCAGGGCAAATATATGCCATGTCTGGCATGGATACACAACTACATATCGAAGCTACCAGTATTGGCAGCTATAGCGGCTCGTCAGCCAATATTAGCGGCGACGGTTTTGCGGGCATGAAGTTTGCGGTGCAAGCCGTGAGCCAGCAGGACTACGCCAAGTGGGTCAGTTCTATCCAACATTCATCTTCCAAAAAGCTCACAGCCCTGGAGTACAACCGCCTGGCTGAACCATCCGAGAATAACCCGCGCGCTAATTATGCTGGCTTAGAAAGCGATCTGTATAATACAATCATAGATAAATACATGTCCGGCCACGCCGCCGGCGGTAGCGGGGGAATGCATCACTAATGCTTTGGCTAGGCCGACTTACTACAAGTGCTTTACCGTCACCACACGACCCATTCGTGCTGGGCGGTTCGGTTATGCTGGTTGGCGGTGCTCTGACCGTCGTTGCTATCATCACCTATTTTAAGCGGTGGAAATGGCTGTACCGCGAATGGCTCACAACCACTGACCCCAAAAAGATTGGCGTGATGTATATCGTGGTTGCGCTGGTTATGCTGCTGCGCGGCGTTGCTGACGCCCTGATGATACGCACCCAGCAGGCCACGTCTGTGGGTTCGTCGCATGGCATTATTAGCTCGAACCACTTCCAGCAGGTCTTTACGGCTCACGGCTCGATGATGATTTTCTTTGTGGCAATGGGTTTGATGTTCGGCCTGTTTAACTTGGTGGTGCCGTTAATGATCGGGGCTAGGGATGTAGCCTTTCCGTTCCTAAACGCCACAAGTTTTTGGCTGTATCTAATGGGTGCAGTACTCATGAACATTTCGTTGGTTATCGGTGAGTTTGCCGCTACTGGCTGGCTGGCATATCCGCCTTTGTCAGAGGCAGCATACAGCCCTGGCGTCGGTGTCGATTACTGGATATGGGCGTTACAGATTTCGGGTATTGGTAGTCTGTTGTCAGGAGTAAACTTCTTTACGACCATAATCAAGATGCGCGCACCAGGCATGACCATGCTCAAGATGCCAATCTTTGTATGGAGTGTCCTGAGTGCCACCATTCTGATCTTGGCAGCGTTCCCAATCCTAACCGCTACGCTGGGGATGTTGGCACTGGACCGCACACTTGGTATGCACTTCTTTACTTCCGATATGGGCGGCAACCCGATGATGTACGTCAACCTGATTTGGGCTTGGGGCCACCCAGAGGTATATATCTTGGTCCTACCAGCTTTTGGCGTGTATTCCGAAGTTGTAGCCACGTTCTCGCGCAAGCGCCTATTTGGTTACACCTCGATGGTCTGGGCATTGTTGGCTATCGTGTTCCTGTCGTTCGTAGTGTGGCTACACCACTTCTTTACTATGGGAGCAGGGGCTGACGTAAACGCCTTCTTCGGCATTATGACGATGCTGATCGCCATTCCGACCGGTGTAAAAGTCTTTAACTGGCTCTTCACGATGTACCGCGGCAGCATTCTGCTAACGACGCCAATGCTATGGTTCCTTGGCTTTGTAGTGACGTTTACGATGGGTGGCGTCGCAGGTGTATTGCTTGCCGTACCACCAGCTGACTTCCAGCTGCACAACAGCTTGTTCCTGGTAGCCCACTTCCACACTATGATTATTGGCGGCGTGGTGTTTGGCTACTTTGCTGGTCTTACCTATTGGTTCCCCAAGATCTTCGGCTTTAAGCTCAACGAACGCTTGGGCCGGTATGCGTTTTGGTGCTGGCTAGTGGGCTTCGTTTTGGCCTTTGGGCCACTGTACATCCTGGGCCTGATGGGTGCCACCCGGCGCCTAGACCACTACGACCCGTCTATGGGTTGGCAGGGGCTGTTCATCGTCGCTGGCGTCGGCGTATTAGTTATCGGGCTGGGCATTGCCTTCCAATTATTGCAATTTGCCTATAGTATCTGGAAGCGCAACGACAACCGCGACCTTACGGGCGACCCTTGGGATGGCCGAACATTGGAATGGTCAACTCCGTCACCAGCTCCTGTTTACAATTTTGCCATTATCCCCGAAGTGTCCGAACGTGATGCCTGGTGGGAGATCAAACACAGCAAGACCAAGCAGCCCAAGCCTGTATACAAGCCAATCCACCTGCCAAAGAACACGCCTTTGGGTATGATTATCGCCGGCTTTGCCTTTATCTTTGGTTTTGCTGTTGTCTGGCACATCTGGTGGTTGGTAGCCGTAGGGCTAGCTGGTGTCATCGGTTCGATTATTGTCAGGTTGAATGATGAAGACACCGAATACACATTGTCGGCCGCAGAAGTAGAAAAAATTGAAACCGCCCACAGGAAGCAATACGTATGAGCGAAACTATGAGCGCCATCCAGGAACGCAACGCCAAAACCACTTACGGTTTTTGGGTCTATCTGATGACCGACTGTGTTTTGTTCGCGGCATTATTCGCCACCTACATTGTGCTGCACAACAACACTGCTGGCGGCAAGGGCACCCAAGAGCTCTTTAGCCTGCCATATGCCTTAACCGAGACAATCATCCTGCTTACCAGTAGCTTTACCTGCGGCCTGGCAATGCTAGCCGGCCAGCGTAAAGACAAGCGCCAAGTGGTGGCGTGGCTGGCAGTCACGTTTATCCTAGGTTGGGCTTTCTTGCTGATGGAGCTTGTAGAGTTTAACCACCTGCACATGGAAGGCAATGGTTGGGACCGAAGCGCCTTCCTGTCTAGCTTCTTTACACTCGTAGGCACCCACGGGCTACACATCACCACAGGCTTATTGTGGATGCTGGTATTCGTACCACGCTTGCTCAAACAAGGCGTTACCGCCACCAACGCCCGCCGACTGGCGCTGTTTGGCATGTTCTGGCACTTCCTGGACCTCGTCTGGATCTTTATCTTTAGTATTGTGTACTTAGTGGGAGCATTGTAATGGCCAAGACACATCCTGTTGAGCATGGTACGCTAACAGCTTACATTACCGGCTTTGTCGGTTCGCTCGTGATTACCCTTACGGCCTTTGGCTTTGTTTGGGCGCACGTGCAGAACAACCACAACACCTTCTCGCACCATTTTTTGATTCCATTCATTGCCGCGCTGGCAGTGTTGCAACTCTTTACCCAGTTGTTTTTCTTCCTGCACCTGGGCACCGAGCGCAAGCCGCGCTGGAATGTAAAGGTATTCTTGTTCATGATTATGGTCGTACTTATTTTGGTGGTAGGCTCCGTATGGATTATGGACAGCCTCAACTACAACATGATGCCAAAGTCACCGCAGCAGGTTAACCAATACATGAACAGTCAAGATAACTTGTAGACCAAACAGGACCAGACTTGTTAAAACAATATTACATCCTTATTAAGCCAGGCATTATTTATGGCAATGCCCTAACCACTGTGGCAGGCTTTGCTTTGGCTTCTATTGTGGGGGAGCGGATCGACCTAGGCGCGCTCTTTGGTGTCGTGGCCGGCACAATGCTGGTAATCGCCTCGGGCTGCGTGTTTAACAACTACATCGACAGGAATATCGACAAAGCTATGGCCCGCACCAAAAAGCGGCCGCTGGTGCAAGGCACTATATCAGGGCGCAACGCTTTAATTTTTGCTACCGTTTTGGGAACGTTAGGCTTTGGCACCCTCGCATTGTGGACCAACTGGCTAACTGTCGGCGTAGGAACCTTGGGCTTTGTCGACTATGTTGTGTTGTATGGTTGGGCCAAACGCAAGGGTCCGTTCGGCACCATCGTTGGCAGCATTTCGGGTGCAACGCCACCGCTAGCCGGGTATACGGCCGTTAGCAACCATCTGGACGCGGCTGGTATTTTGTTCTTTTTGATCTTGGTTTGCTGGCAAATGCCACATTTTTACGGGATTGCGATGTACCGTGCCAAAGACTATGCCAATGCCCACATCCCCGTACTACCAGTCAAAAAGGGTATGCATGCCGCCAAGGTCAGCACCATGCTCTACATTATCGGGTTCATCATTGTTTCGGGACTGCTAACAGTTTATGGCTACACCGGCTACATTTACCTGGGGCTCATGAGCGCCTTGGGCCTTATGTGGTTCTACAAGGGCCTTACCGGGTTTAGCAGCCAAGACGACGTCGCCTGGGGCAAAAAGATGTTCTTGTTTTCGCTTATTGTCAATATGGCCTTTTGTGTATTAATTCCACTTGGCGCATGGCTGCCTTAAACCATATACTTTTTATATGATTCTATTACTTCACGTCTTTATCGCCCTCAGTAGCATCGCCTACAGCACTTATGCGTTCTTTGCACCCACTGCCCGTAAACTGCATGTATCTTACGGCTTAGTGGCAGCCACCTTGGCCAGCGGCACCTGGCTGGTCGTAAGCACACACGCATCCCTGGTACAGTCGTGCATATCAGGGTTGGTATACTTGGCAACCCTATCAGTAGTTTTGGTCGCTGCACGCTACAAACTTGCAAAACAGTAAACAAGGTGAAGGTGCCCTTGCCAGTACAGCAGCGGTAGCCTTCTTATGCGCCCATGGAGTCTACCGTATGTCCGTGCCAACCGTAACAACGCTCGCGGTACCGGCCCCGGCAACGACTCAATAATTACTAAAAGTGATCGCGGATATGTTTGTAGCTGTAGTCCCAGTTGGCGTCTGATTTTTTGTGTGGGTTAAACATATTTTCTGGGTCAAAGATAGCTTTAGCCTGGCGGAAAATACGCACGACTTCTTTGCCAAATTGTTCCTCTAGCCAAGGGCCGCGGACAAGGCCGTCATTGTGCTCGCCAGACAGCGAACCGTGGTAATGCAATACAAGGTTATCTACTTCTTCCATGGCGGGCAGTAGCTTGGCCTTTTCTTGGGGCTGCTCAATGTTCATGAGCGGGATGATATGAAAGTTACCGTCACCGATGTGGCCTTGGACTGTGGCGAACAGTTTGTACTTCTTGATAATCCTACGCAGACGCGGCAGGAACTCCACCAGGTATTCGGGATTTACAATGAGGTCATCGATAAACGGCGCTGTGTGCTTATCCTTAACCTTAGAGCGAAGCAGATTAAAGCTATGGCGGCGCATAATCCAGAATTTCTCCGATTTACCTTCGGTGGGGTCTTCTTCGAAACCATTAATTTCGTAGCGGGCACGGACGTGTTTGAGTTCGCGGTGCAAGGCTTTGATCTTTTGGCGCACCTCGTCTTCGGTGGCACCATTGAATTCGACCATCAGGATCATCTTGGGGATACCACGGAGTAGCTGCAAACCGTCAGGGATCAGGCTAAATAATAGTTTGATAAAGCGTTTTACGCCTAGCATCTTTAGGAAGTAAGGCATGAACTTGATCGACAAAATCAGAGTAGCGTCATCGAATGACTCAAACGTTGCAGGCTTGTGTTCCAGCACAGTGTTGATCACTTGGCCTAGCTTTTTGGTGTCGCGCATAAACAACACCAACAAACCAGAGTGGGCACGGCGGGGGACCAAACGGAACTTTATATCGGTTACAAAACCAAGCGTGCCCTGGGAACCGACGATCAATTTGGTCATGTCAAAAATACCAGTCTCGCGGTCCCAAACATCCCACAAATCATAGCCCATCGAGTTTTTACTGACATTGGGCTTGGCCGACTTAATGGTGTTGTAGTGCTCCTCGATCAGTTCGAACAGCTTTTTGTACAGGTTGCCCTCGTAGTCGCCTTGGGCCATCTTTTTGACAAGTTGCGGCTTGGTAAGCGGCTTTACCACGTATTCTTTGCCGTCGGCAAATACTACTTTAAGCTCATTAATAAAGTCTTTGGTCTTGCCGTATTCCAATGACTTTTCACCACCAGAGTTGTTGGCGACCATACCACCAATAGTACAGAGGTCCCGCGAGGCAGGGTAGGTGGGCATCAGCACGTTGTGCCTAAGCGTTTCGGCGTCAAAATCACGGAAGAAGACGCCAGGCTGGGCGTGGCCTTCGGTGGCCGAAACATGCTCGATCTTATTAATATGCTTATTAAAGTCAGCAATAATCGATTCGTTAACTGCACCACCAGACATGTCGGTACCTGCAGAACGTGCCGTAACCGACAGCTCGGGCATTTTCTTTTTGTTAGCGGCAACTATCTTAACCAGCGTCTGTACGTCTTTGGTGTCTTTGGGGAAGACTACCAGTTGGGGTTTTACCTCGAACAAGCTAGCGTCGTGGCTATAAAATTCTTTGGTAGTTGCATCGTCTTTTAATTCACCCGCAAAGCCGGCAGCGAGCAGTTTTTGTTTGAATTCATCCATATCATAAGCTTAATCGTATTAACGGATGCAGGCAAGCAATCTGTGAACTATACTATTAAATTTTGGTGTGATATTTAACATTTACTCCTTGCGAACAAACTGCTTTAATGAGTACTAGGACAGACTATGCGTAGACAACACAAGATCACCAGTACAGCCGCGAACCTACTCGCTAGCAAACGGATTGCTATTGCGTTTTGTGCTGCCGTTGCCATGGTCCTGGGAGCTATGAGCGTAGGTGCTACCATGCATTTCTACCCAAGCGCACCAACACCTGACGGTATGCCATCATCGGTAGCCGAAGCGGACTTTGGCACCACACAGCACGCCAACACCACTACCGTTACTAGCAGCAATACCAGCAACAGTGTTTCGCCTACAATTATCGAAAACAAGGGCCTAAAGGTGCAGAACAAACTAACGCCGATCCTTGTCTCGCCACCCAAAAACCAAAAAGACAAAAAAGATATACCATTGCTGGTAGTACCAAATATCGTGAGCCAGACTTCTTTGACACTTGGTCCATTGAGCGTCTCTGCAGATCTGAGCAATGATTCCGTACAGCTCAACACCACCCTGACACCGCCAGTGACCGTATCGGTACCCACCACGCTTCAGAACATTTTGCCAAGCAACGATCCAAGCAGTACACCAAGCACCGGCAGC
>CBJLZK010000020.1:0-10082 GCA_966427515.1 uncultured bacterium
CGATACGATCTTTTAAAGGAACAATTATACCACGAGATTAAATCTCAGAAAGAGGGAACGCATGGGACAGGCAATCGCGGCACCATTCGTACTTACCAACATTAGTAATCAGGATGATCAGGACCAAACCATGCAAGAATTCCTCTTGTGTTACACACCGGACGCCAACAACGCTAAGCTATTGGATGCAATCCATGCCCTCTATTATCTCCCGAGTAACTTTAAGCTCGTGATTACAGACCGTGCAGCGGCCGAAAGTGACGATGTCACAAAGTGGGCCATGCAGAACATTATGGATCGGATTTTGTTCGCAGACGACAAGGAGACGAAGCAACGAGGCAAGTCTCCTTTTTCGTACGCTGATGCCATTATTGCTGATGCGACGACTGACCCTGCCTATGCACATGTTGCTACTCCTCTCTTGGTTGTATCTGATGACACAGACGTCGAAATTGCTTACAACGAGCGCCACGGTTTCAACGTCCCTGCTGGCAACCCAGAAGCCATGGCTAGCGCTGCCATGCGCCTGGCCCGCGCTCGTGCCTAAAATTGGCGTAAATTACAGCAATATACATAAGCTTCATCTGTTACAATATCTCCCGTGGTAGATGAACTCTTAGAAGGTTTGAACCCGGAGCAGCGCCGGGCTGTTGAAACAACGGAAGGACCGTTGCTTATTCAGGCTGGAGCCGGATCTGGCAAAACCAAGACGCTGACGCACCGTATTGCGTATTTGATCGCTACCGAAAGGGCTGCGGCCTACAATATTCTGGCGGTGACGTTTACCAACAAGGCCGCCAAAGAAAGGCGTGAACGTGTCGCTAAACTGCTCGACGAAGATCCCGACAACCGCAGCTTTATGCCTTACATGGGCACATTCCATTCAATTTGTGTGCGTATCCTAAGGCAAGACGGCGACCAAGTGGGCATCCCACGTAGCTTTGTGATTTTTGATGAGGCCGACAGGATGCAGGCAATTAAACAAGCCTGCAAACAAAAGATGATCGACGAAAAGTCGTTCCCAGCCAAGCAATTAGCAGCGATTATTAGTAACGCCAAAAACGAACTTATGACCCCCGAAGAATTGGGCGGGGCGGGCTCTACCCCTGTGCAGCGCGCAGCAGCCGATATTTATCCGATATACCAGCGCGCACTCCACGAGGCTGCGGCCCTTGATTTTGACGACCTGATCCAGCGCACCGCCGACATGTTGCAAACTAACTCAGACATCCGCCTTAAGTGGCAGCGCCGCTTTAAGTACGTCATGATCGACGAGTACCAGGACACGAATGCCGCTCAGTACAAGTTGGTCAAACTCCTTACAAATGCCAAAAACAACATTGCCGTGGTGGGTGATGACTGGCAGTCGATTTACTCGTGGCGTGGAGCTGATTTCCGTAACATCCTTAACTTCGAAAAAGACTACCCTGACTGTACGGTGATTAAGCTGGAGCAGAACTACCGCAGCACCAAGCATATTTTGGATGCAGCACATGCTGTGATTACCCGCAACCAACAGCGGTCGGACAAACAGTTATGGACTGATTCTGGCGCTGGTTTGCCAGTACAAATGCTACAAGTGGTCAACGAACGTGCCGAGGGTGAGGCGATTGTGCGCCGCATCCGCAACGCCGTCGACAGTGGCTACCGCAGGTTTAACCATTTTGCAGTGCTGTACCGCACCAACGCCCAAAGCCGCTCAATCGAAGAAACGTTTATTCACTACGGGATTCCGTACCGTATCGTGGGTGGCCAGCGCTTTTATGACCGCAAAGAAATCAAAGACCTCATGGCTTACTTGCGTATTATTTTCCAGCCAGAAGACAAGATTAGCTTTGCTAGGGCTGTGAATATCCCCAGCCGCGGTATTGGCGAAAAAACGCTAGATACGTTCCTGCGCTGGCAGCGCGACAATGGCATGACGTTATTGCAGGCTGTGACAGAGGTGTCTACTTGTAGCCAGCTAACCAACAAGGCAGTGAAGGGCATATCTGAACTAGGTGAGCTGTTGGCCATGATGCGGGAAATCATGGAAGATGCTTCGCCACTGGAGGTAATCGAGACATTAATCCGCCGGATTGATTACTACAACTATCTGTCGGATGGCACACCCCAGGCTGAATCCCGCGTAGAGAACGTCAAAGAACTCCTGAGCGTTGCCCAAAGCTACGAAGAAACAGGTATGGACGTCTTTTTGGAAGAAGTTTCGCTGGTAAGTGACGTCGACCAAGCTGACTTTGAGGGCAATGCTGTGACGCTCATGACCTTGCATGCCAGCAAGGGTCTGGAATTCCCAGTTGTCTTTATGATCGGCATGGAAGAAACGGTATTCCCCAGCAGTCGTTCGCTGTACGACGCCTTCCAAATGGAAGAAGAACGTAGGCTTTGCTATGTGGGCATGACGCGCGCCCGCGAGGAGCTGTATATGATTTATGCTTCGGGTCGCATGCTGTATGGCGGCGTCCAGCATAACCCACCATCCAGGTTCCTGAGCGAAGTAGACGCCAAGTTTATGCCTTCCGACAACAGCATTGGCTTTAGTGGTGGTGATGCCTTTAGTGCATCTACACTGCGCGAAAGCCATGGTGGTGGCTACCAACAGCCAGTGGTAGAGGACCTGACGCCACAACAGCAAATCCCCGATGATGAACCCCGGTATGTGCCTGATCTAAACGAGGGCGACCAAGTACGTCACCAACTGTTCGGTGTGGGGACCATCGTGGAACTCGACGGCGAAACGGCTACGATTTACTTTAAGGGCAAGGGCGCTAAGAAGCTTAATATTAGCTTTGCACCCCTCGACAAGCTGTAATTTGCTACAATAAAGCTGCCCCTATATACGATTAACCTGAATATTTACTGATGCACGGGTAGATCGTTTAGGCTCATATTATGCGTAAGAAACTCAATATCATAAGGAAGCGGTACGCTATGGCGGGCCGCCGCCATGTCCGTACGGTTAAGCGTCTGAGCAGGAAGCCGCTATTTAGTATTCCGTTTGCCACCTTTATGGTGTTTTTGGTGGTGGTTATTGCTGCCATGATGTTTACCTCTGGTGGGCAACCTATCCTGAAACCAAATGACACTAATGTTGTCTTGCTTAACTACGACAATAAAGTGCAGACCATTCCAACTCACGCCAAAACCGTGGGCGAACTGGTGAACCGCCTAAAAATTAAGATTAACCCTGGTGACGTCATCGAACCAAGCCGCGACACCGAGATTGCTGGCGACAACTTCCGCGTCAACATCTACAGGGCAGTACCGGTGACGATTGTAGATGGCAATCAAAAGACCTTTACCTACAGTGCTGCCGCCACGCCTCGCAGTATTGCCCTGGAGGCAGGTATCACGGTGTTCCCAGAGGACAACCTAACAGCTGCTCCATCTGACAACTTCCTAAACGAAGGCTCGATTGGTGAACGGGTAGTTATCGACAGGGCGACCCCTGTTAACCTGAACTTGTATGGTACGCCAACAATCGTTCGTACGCATGCCAAAACCGTGGGCGAATTGGTAGCCGAAAAGCACATTAAACTGGCCAAGGACGATACGCTAACACCAGCAGCTACGACCCCGTTGGCCGACAATACGCAGGTGTTCGTTAACCACCACGGTATTCAGATTGCCACAGTAGAGCAGGACATCCCAATGCCCCAGCAAACTGTCGAAGACGACAGCCTGAGCTTTGGTACAAGTGCCGTTCGGCAGCAAGGTGCACCAGGTAAGATGCTGATTACCTACCAGGTACAGTTGCAGAATGGCCAAGAAGTCAGCCGTACGCAAATCCAGCAGGTGGTTGTCCAGCAGCCAGTACCTCAGATTACGGCCCAAGGTAAGGCTGTCCAGATCCCAAGCGACAAACAGGCTGTCATGCGCCTGGCCGGCATTAGCAGTGGTGACTTCCCCTATGTCGACTACATCGTGAGCCGCGAATCAGGCTGGTGTCCTACTAAGCTACAGGGCGAGTACGGTGGTTGCCCAGGCTACCCGCCAAGCTCTGTCCCATCTGGCCTTGGCTATGGCCTTGTCCAGGCTACGCCGGGCTACAAGATGGCTACGGCAGGGTCAGACTGGGAAACGAGCGCCGTCACTCAGCTGCGTTGGGCTAGCGGCTACGCTTCCCGCTACGGCGGCTGGGCAGGCGCATACAACCACTGGGTCGCTTACCACAACTGGTAGTGCCCTCTTCCAGAGGTAAAACCTGGTATAATAGAGCCCAATGATTGATCCGCCTACCAAGAAGTCGCTAGGGCAGCACTGGCTGCATGACGAAGATAGTTTGAACGCTATGTTGGACGCTGCCGAAATCGGCCTAGACGACACAGTCCTAGAAATCGGTCCTGGCCCCGGAACTTTAACCGAAGAATTAGTAAATGGCGCCAAGCAAGTTGTGGCCGTAGAATTCGATGCCGACCTGGCCCGCGAATTGCCAGCACGCGTTCACGCCGATAACCTGAAGGTAGTAAACCAAGACATTTTACGCTTCGACCTGACTGGCTTGCCACCCAATTACAAAGTAGTGGCCAACATCCCGTATTATCTGACGAGCAATTTGCTGCGCGTACTATGCGAAAGCCCCAACCACTTTAGTAGGGCCGCGATCCTGATCCAGAAAGAAGTTGCTGAACGTGTCTGCGCCAAACCTGGCGACATGAGCCTGTTAAGCGTGAGTGTGCAATTTTACTGCGAGGCCAGCCTGGACCGTATCGTTCCCGCCGAACTCTTTACACCGCCGCCCAAGGTAGATTCGCAGATTCTAAAGTTGTCATTCCGCGAGCAGCCACTATTCCCGGATGCAGACGCCGAGGAGTTCTTTAGGATCGTAAAGGCTGGTTTTGCCCAGCGCCGTAAGACATTGCTTAACTCGCTAAGCGGTGGATTGCACTTGAACCGCGAAGATACGACGGCATTACTAGAGAAAGCCGGGATTGCACCAACCGTCAGGGCCCAAAACCTGACCTTGGATGATTGGTACCGCTTATGCAAATGCTACAATAGTAGCAAGTAGAGGAAATCAAAATGTATCCCCAAGATCAACAACCACAACCTCCAAACCAAAACCAGATGGGCCAGGCACCTCAGCCATTCAATTACGGCCGGCCGGTACAGCCATCCAAAAAGAAGGGTATGGGCTCAGTCTTGCCTTGGGCGATCAGCGGGTTTTTGCTCTTTATGGTAATCATTTTTGCCGTGGTGTTAATGTTGTCGCACAAAAACAACAATAACAATGCCAACAACTCTGGTAACCAAACCAACAACAATAACAGCGCTGTGGGCACTGCCGATTGTGACACCAGGCAGCGCCGTTACCAGAATAAAGACCTTAACATCAGGTTCTGCTACCCAACAAGCTGGGGTGATGTAAAGGTAATTAACGGCCAGTTTGACCCGTCCGACAGCGGTACGCGATGGATCCTTATGTTTGGCGGCAAGACCAACGTCCAACTTGGCTTGGTAAGCGATGACTGGTCGACAGACACCGGCAAAACGCCATCTTGCACCAGCCCATCAGCCCAGGCCTTTCCAGATACCACTAACTTCTCGGCCAAGTGGGTGACACAACCCGCCACAGGTGCTGTAGTGAGCGCTACACGTGGCCTCGAGGTTGTGCCTGACTCTTACTTGCTGCAAGAGCAAGTCGATAGTACTACGATCAAGGGTGTTTGCCTGGAAGGTTTCAAAGCCTTTGGCGGTGCCGTCTACAATAACGCCGAAGCCACCATCTATGCGCCATTCGCGGGTAAAATCACAACGCCTCAGCAGCACATTACCAGCCCAACCCAGCTGATCTCTGTTGCGGACCGCACTGACTTTACCGATTTTGTGAAAACAATCGAAAAGTACTAGCAAGAATAGTTGACGTGTTAAGTATTGGTTGCTAGGCTTCCTCCATGGATTCTGCTATGCAATCAACCAGTAACAGTAGTTATCTCTTAGGGCATGTAGCCAGCGTACTGCATCGCCAGTCCGACCAAGTATTATTGGAGCGCCTGGGTATCGGCTTGTCTCAGTACCGCATCTTGGTGATGTTAGAAGAATCGGCAAGCCTGTCCCAACGGCAAATTGCAGATGCCCTTGGTCAGACCGAGGCCAGCATTAGCCGCCAGGTAAAGTTATTGCTAGAGAAGGGAATGTTGGCAACGAGTGTAGACCCTGCTGAGCGCCGCAAGCATCTGACCAGGCCAACACCTAAAGGCATTAAGGTTACCCAAGCCGCCCAGGACACATTGGCGCAATTTTATGCACCTGTTATGGATAGCTTTAGCGCAAAGGAACGCGAACAGTTCTTTAAGATGCTTACTAAGATTCACGAGTACAGCTGTGCTGCAGGCAAGCCAATGGCCTGTGACCGCCCCGGCACCATCGAGGCTATCTACGATTATCAGCAAGTGTAGTATACTTTCTCGCAAGTATGATCATAGGAACACCTTACGAACAAATCACAGCTCCCGAATACTGGGAGCAGGAGATAGTGCCGGTACCAGAATTGGGACGTGTGGCCATGTGGGGGGATGAACGCTCTGCCAACAGTACTGCAAAACATCGCGAGATAGAAGAGACATTTACGTTGCTTAGTGGTCTTCGTGACCAAGTGCGCACTCTTATGGTGACTGAGGGCGAGGGTTTGCCGGCCCCTGAAGATTTTGGCCTTGTAAGGGTTATACTCGACGAACGTCGTCGCCGTGAGGGCCAGCTTGGACATAATTCGGCTCCCGCTGACTTTAACCAGATGGCAACAGATATGCAAGACTGGCCTTGGTATTTGGGCGCCGCCGCCCGTATTACCGTGCCCGGCAATGATGACCATCATTTTGAAGTAACACGTTTGGTGGTATATGCTCGAGCCGCCCGTAGCGGGCGGCAGCTTGTTGGCAAACCGTCAGCGGCAATGGGCTTCCCACCGAGTGGGCAGAATCTGCTCATACCCCGCTTTACCGTTGGCTCAACCTACCGTGACGAAGTGGAAGGCGTACAGCGTGATCGCCGCGTCGTGCAGGCTCACTTGGTAACTCCGCTAACGAGGGTTCAAAATGACCGGCCAGAAGGTGGCGAGAAAAATCCTGCAAGGGGCTGGGCACCAAGGCGTCAATTCAGTCTCGGCGGCAGCTTAGCTTAAGTATTTTGACCAAATATGATATAATAATAGGCGTCGGAATCATCCGGCAACTTATATACGTTATGGGGCTGAATTTAAGCTCGACGTTGGACTTTATCGGTTAGATCAGCAGGTCGCTTGTCAGCGTTATAGGCAAACTTTTTATAGATGCCAACAAAGTATCTGAAACCCGCGCAAAGCTCGTTTCTGAGGTAGCAGCATTGTTTGCTCCAAAGACCGAAGCTCTCGCACTAGCTGCCTAATTATTTAGGTAGTGGCGTATCTACAAGACTCCAGATATTGTAGTGCGTTTATATATCCATCTGGATGCACAAGCACTTCTGGCCATAGTGTTTGTAAAGACTAGGCCTTGGGCTATGCGCGTTTTGGCTGTTCAGCCGCGTGTAGCCGACAACTGCTAAACAGCCTACACCTGTAGGATAGACTAACTTGTTAAACTGACGGACTCGGGGGCGGTACCCGACAGCTCCACCATATAAAAGAGGCTTTTCGTTCAAGCGAAAGGTCTTTTTTGTTGCTCTCGCACAGTTAATCTATAATTATGGTCAGATTAAACCTGAGGGATAATATGGGATTTTTTAATAAGCTAAAAGAAAACTTTAACCACGGTGGCGTTAAGGTCCAGTTGCAAGCGCCAGCCAGTATTTCGATGAACGATGCTACGATGCCGGTGACGGTCACGTTGACCAGCAGCGAGCAGCAGACTGTCAGTTTGGTCTCAGTGATTATTCAGGGCCAGTCACATAACCAAGGGTTCACCCAGGGCAACTCGCTTAATCAGTCACAGAGCCAGCAAGTTACTATGGCTCGTGCCGACTATGCACAGCCTGTGACATTGATGCCGGGCGAATCCAAGGAAATACCAGTCACAGTCACCATTAACCAGGGTGCGGCTATGGCAGCACAGTTGCCACAAGATGGCGCCATGGCCCAAGTGGCAGGAATGCTGCAAAAGCTGCAGTCTGTTTCCGAAATCATGAATGACGATAGCTACCAATATTTTGTGGAGGCACGGGCCAAGGTAGAGGGCATTGCCTTTAGCCCAAGTGTTCGCCAACCATTGCAGATCCTAAAGCCGGGCCAGTTTGGCGGGGCTATCCAAAAGAATATCCACTTCTAGGTTGCAAGGGCTATTGTGGACGGCCCTGCTGGATGCACTGCGTAGTCTTGTGAAAATTACGCAGCTCACGGATAGGGTTGCCGGTAACACACTGGACGCTGTCGTGGCCAAATACTAGGGCGATAATGCCAAAACCAATGACTGCGACTGCCAACAAAGGCCAGTTGCGACGCAAGTCGAATAGTTCCTGTAGCCAGCCCTTGTGCTCATGGCTGTGGCGCTCGACCATCCAGCTAATAAACGCAGTGGCAGCCAGTATAAAAGCCAGCGTCGGCAAGATAACAAAGAAAGTGAACAGTACGTGGTAGTGCCACAGACTGCCATGCTGGATGTTTTTGTCGATCGCCTGTGCGGCAACCAGCAAGAAGAAAGGCAGCAGCATGACGCCACCAATCAGGCTACTGTACTTAACGTAATTTGGGGTTTCGTGCGTCATAACGCCTCCTATGTAGACTAAGTTTTCTTTGCTCAAACTGAGGGGTAGGTCAAGCATGATGCGGAGCCAGATTGCTATGTGCTCCTGTCTAGTTGTTGCATTGTCGAGCATGTCGGCTAATGTTTGTAATATTTCGTTGCCATAACGGCGCCGGTAGGGCAGAGGGTACAAAGCAAGTAATTTGCTGTAACGCGGAAAGCGTTTATTTAGTTCGCCCATATGGCGTCCCCTAGCAAGCGGCGCTCGCGGGCGATCGCCACTGTGGTTTCAAAGAATTGCAGCTCTGCGCCTAGGCGCTCGCGGCCTTTTTCGGTCAGCTGGTAGTAGCGGCGGCGCTCGTCTGTAGTTGGAACCTCAGTAATTAGGCCAGCTTCGTTTAGCTGCTTGATCGCAGTATACAAAGCGCCGGGACCGATCTTTAGGATGCCGTTAGAGTCGGCTTCGACTTGTTTCATAATCTCGTAACCATGACGAGGTTTAAGGCTCAATGCCAGCATAATACTGAATGAGACTTGGGGTAGAAGGTTCGTTTTACGTGCCATGTCTTTATAGTATCAAATATTGATATATCGTCAATAGATACGCTCAACAATTGATACTATACATGACCCTCAAAGCGCCTAAGTACACGCAAGACAGGCCCGCCAAACTTCTCCAGTTCGGCGACCAGCTCCGCATGGTAAGCGGCGTTATGGAACACCTTGCGGCTAAGGTACAAGAAGCCGCCAGCGGCGATAATAACCAAACCAATAACAACTGGCTTGATGCCTAAAAGTACTAGTTCGGCTACACAAGCGACTAAACCAAGCCCCGGCAAAACAGGTCCACCAAATAGGTGCAGGTGCGGTCCACGCCGTAGCATCAGCTTGATAGCGGCGATGTCGATTAAGCCAATGGCGGTAATAACTGCCACATTTGCAAGCTGGATAACCACGTTAGTTTGCCGGCTAGCGAGCAAGCCCAAGCAAACCAAAGCGCCAAATAACACACTTATAACAGGATGGCCGTGCCAGAGTCTGCCTACAAATGTTGGTACATCTTTGCGCGCTGCCAGACGCACCATGATCTCGGACGAGCCCAAAATGTTGGAATTGGCTGCTGATAACGTAGAGACCAGAGCGGCCAGTGGCACCAGTACGCCGCCGATCGGTCCCATTAAATGTTTGGCTACTTGTCCCACACTGGCCTCGTCGTAGTGGTTAAGTGGGAAGGCAAGCAACGCTAGCACCACGCCGACGTATAGTGCCATCACAATTAGTATGCTCAGCAAAATCGCCCTCGGCACGGTTTGGCGCGGGTTACGCACGTCGCCGGCAATATTAGTAACAACGCTAAACCCAAGGTAAGCGATGAATAGCAAACCACTAGTAGCCCAGATCGAGTTGCCGTGGTGCGGTACAAATGGG
>CBJLZK010000021.1:0-9661 GCA_966427515.1 uncultured bacterium
CCGCGATTCTGCTTCTTGCTAGCTGCGGCTGCCTTAGCTACAGCCAAAGATACTGCCAGCGTTGCGTTAGCGCCAAGCTTGGCCTTGTTTTCGGTGCCATCCAGCTCTAGCATTTTGTTGTCGACGGCGCGCTGGTCAGCTTCTTGGCCAGTGAGTGCAGGAGCAATAATGTCGTTAACATTAGCTACTGCCTTGCTTACCCCCTTGCCGTTAAAAGCTGTTTCGCCGTCACGGAGTTCCAGGGCTTCGCGCTTACCGGTTGAGGCACCAGAAGGTACAGCTGCACGGCCAAAACTACCATCAGAGAGCGTGACATCACATTCCACAGTGGGGAAACCACGCGAATCAAAGATTTGACGGGCATGGATTGAAGTAATAGTCATAAATAGCCTCCTTTGGCTTTAGCTGAACAACTGATGACTGCTCTATTTTACATCTTGGGCACAGAGTATCAAGGCAGTTCGTTGGTTATCACATTGATAGGGTTTGGCCACGGCAATTGGCCAGGGTCGTCCTGATACTGATCGTTACTGGTAAGCCAGGTGTACTCCACAGCAGGCGCCTGCTTGCACAAGTCTGATCCTTCGGGGGCAACAACCTGCACACCAAACTCGACAGGATCAACGCCGATAGCCATCTTGATGACATACCGGCCCGAGGCGTCACCCTTAAGCATGTCACTGGTGTGCCATCCCGGCAAACCATCTGGCGCGCGGAACCCAACACGGATCCCGTCAGCCCCAGCTGGAATTTGGCCTTTAGCCTCGATGCCACTTGCAAATAAACCTGCATGATTAAAAAGTGGGATATCATACCAGCTGCCATGATAACTAAAACTTGCTGCCATCGGCGACACGCATGTTTTGTCTGGCACATCGTACGTAGGATTGCTGGCATAACCTACTAATTCCATAATGCCCAGGCCCACGGCTAGCACTGTGGAGGTAGCATAACTGATCGGGTGGCGTCGGATCGACTCGCGTATACTCATAGGCCTCGATTATAACGTACTGGCAAGGTGTTTACTCTTGTGAGCGTGAGTCTTATACTCGTAGCTGAAAACACCGGCCCGTGTGTCGGCTATAAATAAGAGGACATATTAATGGCCAAGAAACCCTTTGTTTTAATTATTTGCGATGGCTGGGGCTACAGCCCCGAAACTGACGGTAATGCGATTGCCCTTGCCGACACGCCGCACCTTGATGAGCTGTTTGCTACCTGGCCTAACACTTTGGTAGCCGCGAGTGGTGAAGCAGTCGGCTTGCCTGGTGGTCAGCAAGGTAATTCTGAGGTGGGCCATCTAACTATCGGGGCTGGCCGTATTATCCGCCAACCTTTAAGCCGCCAACATTACGAAATCGAGAGCGGTATCTTTTATGAAAACGAAGTCCTGATCGAGGCCATCGAGATCGCCAAATCCCGTGGCAAGGCCCTGCATATCCTTGGGTTGGTTTCACCCGGCGGCGTACACAGCCATTCCAACGGCGCGCTCGCTTTGGTACGGCTAGCCAAGAAACTTGGCCTAAGTGACGTACACATCCATGCCTTCACCGACGGCCGCGATACTCCACCTACCAGCGCCCTAGAGCACATCGAAGAGTTTGAACAAGAGCTTGCCGACATCGGGACCGGACACATCGCCAGCCTGTCAGGCCGCTACTATGCTATGGACCGCGACAACCGCTGGGACCGCGTGGAGCTCGCCTATGAAATGCTTGTGGGTGACACCCATGCTACTGCGCCCAACGCCCAATCTCATCTGGCCAAAAGTTATAAGCAAGGCGAAACCGACGAGTTCCTGCGCCCTATCTCTATTGCCGCTACAGCCGATGACCGTACTCGCATCGAAGACGGTGATGTTGTTGTATTCTTCAACTTCCGCCCAGACCGTGCCCGCCAGCTAAGCCACGCCTTAGTAGACCAAGATTTCGAAGGTTTTAAGCGCAGCCGCGTTGTGAACGACCTACACTTCGTAAGTTTTGCCGAATACGACAGCGAGCTCGGCGTGCCAGTGACCTTCCCCAAAGAAAACGTCGTTAACTCCCTGGCCGAAGTCGTCAGCCAACATGGCCTGCGCCAGTATCATGTTGCCGAAACTGAAAAGTACGCCCATGTCACCTACTTTTTGAACGGCGGGGCCGAAGCACCATTCAAGGACGAAGACCGCAAACTTATCCCATCGCCCAAAGTTGCAACCTACGACCTGCAACCAGAAATGAGCGCCGACGAAGTTGCTAATGATGTTATTGAACAGGTCAAAAACGGCAGCTACGACCTGATCGTGGTTAACTTTGCCAATGCTGACATGGTTGGCCATACCGGCGTGCTTGATGCCGCCAAGCAAGCTATCACCGTATTGGATGGTTGCCTCGGACGCGTCATTAATGCCACGCTTGCAGCCGGCGGCGCAGCACTCATGACCGCCGACCACGGCAATGCCGAGATCGAAATCGACCACGTAACAGGCGGGCCAGTCACCTCACACACCAGTAGCCCAGTGCCTGTGTTGCTTTGCGGCACTGACGCCAAAGAGTTACGCAGTGATGGGGGGCTGAGCGATGTCGCACCCACAATCTTGCAGGTTATGAGCCTATCCGTACCCGCCGAAATGACCGGCACTAGCCTGGTCAAGCTTTAAGCTAAGCCAAAATGCATTAATTGCTCGTCAGACAACGGCCGCACCTTCAGCCGGGCAGCTTTGTCGAGCATAAAACTCCGCAATATTTTGTAGGTGTCTAGGTCAAAGGCCTGACGGATTGGTTTTACGCGTGGTTCACAGTAGGCTTCTTGTTCGATTTGGGCCAGTACACACCACTGGTCGACAACAATACCCGACTGCACTTCAGACTCCTGCCGTTCCTGTACCAGCACGGGACCGGTGAACGGCCAGGTCTCGATCCTGTGGTTTGCAAAGGCCGTCCATAACCGTTGGTTATAATTTTCGGCTGTTTCATAACCAGCACAGGCACCACGACATTTATGCAATTGGTACGAAAAGCAAGCTCCCCGGGCTTTCTCTAGGCCAAGTAGCTTAGGACATAGGTCAAAGGTTTTGGCCATAAGCAGCAGGCTATCCCGGGCTGCGCCCCGGCGAGGGTACACCGCCAGGATGTTTGGCGCATCTTCGATATCGATCGCCGAAGCTTCTTCTAGGTGGACCGTGGCATAGCCTTGCTCGTCGAGCACTTGCTTGGCGAGCAGTAGTTTTTCGAGTCGCCTAAGCTGACGGTTATAGATGGGCTGCAGCTCTTTGACAAGCTGGGATTCCAACAGCAACGCCTCAAGTTCACCAGCCGTCTGACGTACCGAAATATTGTGGATCGCCTGCGAGATCTTAAATTCTTTACTCTCATCGTGGTCGTGGCCAAAGTGGCTCAGCACCCGCTTTTTGATGTTAATGCTCTTACCTATATAGATAGGCCGGCCTTGCTCGTCTTCAAAAATATACACGCCGGACGTCGTAGGTAACGTAGCTACCAGGTTAGGGTCAAGGGCTTTGGGCATTGCTGGTTGTTTGATCTGCTTGGCTAGTGCGGTTTCAACCTGATCAGTACCAAATTCCTGCTGCACTTTCTGCACAAACTGCCACAGGATATGGGCATCGTCGTAGGCGCGGTGGCGCTTGTCGTAGGTAAAGCCATGGCGGTCGATAAGCGCCTGTAGCTTATGGCTCCGTTGGTCAGGGTACAAGGCCCGCGACAATTTGACAGTACAGATCTGTTTTGGCAAAAATTCCTTGCCTATCCGCTTAAATTCCTGCTTAAGAAATGAGTAGTCAAAGCGCACGTTGTGAGCCACAAAGATCGCACCATCAAGCAAATCATATAGTTCCTCGGCAACTTGAGCAAAGGTAGGTGCGCTTCGCAAATCGCCAGGCACTATCCCTGTTAAGTCAGTAATAAACTGTGGCAATTCTACGCCAGGGTCAACCAAAGTGTTAACTTCCCTGGCTACCCTGTTGTCTTCTACACGGATTGCGGCAACTTCAATCACCCGTCCCCGCACATGGTTGAGGCCGTTAGTTTCAATATCCACAAATACCAGTGGCTCATGCAACACGCTCATGTCTTACTAGTATAACCCGTATACTAGTCAATGGTCACTGAGCTAAAGATAGTTTTGGCGTCGGTTATATCGATTGGCTTCTGCCCAGACAAGTTAATCTGGTAGACCTTGTCGTTAACAGTCACGTCGGCCACAAACAACAGCCGGTTGCTGCTGTAACAACTACTCTCGACGTGAGCACTAGCGGCTGGTGTATAGTCAAAGCCCGGGTTGCCCTTGCATGATAGCGCATTGTCGAGCTTAGCTACCCACAGCGACGTCTCTGTGCCATCTTTGGCATGGTTTACCAAGTAGCTCATCCCGTGGCTCTCTTCGATAGTGGCGTCCTTGTAGAACTGTGCCGCAAACGAATAGCCGGCTTCGTCAACGTGGCTGACGGCATACTGCGAGTTATTGGTGGTCAGTAGCCGCCATCCAAGCGTCACCACCAGGACAAACCCCACCAAGCACACCACAAATAATCTGATATGCCGCCGCGAGAACCCGTGGATAGAGTCGTCCTGCTTAAGCAGCAAGGAGTTGGCTGACAGATAGGAATGGTGCTTAACGGGGTGCTTTTCCATCTAGGAAGCCTTGGTTTTCGCTGAGCGCTTTTCCTTCCGAACAGTTACAGTGTAAGCACCTGCGAGCAAAGCCACCGCCACAAGCCATACCAAGCCTGTCCAGCGCGCTACTTTAATAATCTCGTCTTCTGATACTTTTGTTGAACGGCCGCCAAGCACATATTAATCGCGTGTAGCGTAGGTAACTGATGCAACGCGCACGTTATCTTCGGGTTGCCAGGTTATGCGGTTAGACTTTTCGCGGGTCGATGCGCGCAAGACGCCAATAGGCACTTGGGGTACTTGCCCGTCCAGATAGCCATTGCCAGACACCACCTTGCCATCTTTATCGTAGATGATAATAAATGGCGCCATGTTATTGGCCATATTGACCTGCCCCTTGGTTAGGTCCTGGGGCCGGGCTCCGTTTTCGAGGGAGCTAGCTACGTCGTTGGCCATCGATGCCTGTGGTTCATTGGTTGCCCGACGTAATGTTTGCTGTACCGTACCATAAAATCCCATAGCAGCGACCGTAACAAGCGCCGCGGCTAGGATAAAAAATGATTTCTTTTTCATACTCACAGTATACCCACGAACGGTTAACTACGCCATCTGTTATACTGTGGCCATGAGAAAAGCGGTGCGCGCCATTATTATCGAAGACACCAAGGTCTTGGTTATGCATCGTAATAAATACGGCAGCCAGTACTACACGCTAGTAGGCGGCCAGGTGCACGAAAACGAATCCCTTGAACAAGCCTTGATACGTGAAGTCCAAGAAGAGACAGGCCTGACAGTCACAGCCGCCCGTCTGGTATATTCCGAAAGCCACCCGCAGCCCTATAACGAGCAGTACATATATCTTTGTAATGTTGGCCCGCAGAGTGATGTTGCCATCCAGGAAGGCTCCGAAGAGGGCGAGATGAACCAATACGACATGAACACCCACAAGCCGTTTTGGGTTGGCCCCCAAGCATTTGCCAATTTACCCTTTCGGACACCGCAGCTACAAGAGGCCATCGTCAAAGCTTTCAAAAAAGGCTTCCCCAAAGAACCAGTACAGCTATAGGCCATTCACAGGCTGTATTCAGTATTTCCTGGTATCATATACATAGAAGATCATGCATTTAAGTAAATCTGACATCTTTTGGAAAAGCTGGTGGTGGTCGCTCGTTTGCGGCGCAGCTTTAGGCATCGCCTTTTATGCGGCTACAAGTATTGTGCCACTCTTCCACTGGTCATACGGCGGGGCAACATTTGTTGACCTGCTTATTATCATGTGTATCGCAGGCAGTTATTTTGGCGCCGGCTACATTGGTTGGCGGATTGCCGACAAATACTACGGCAACCCGGGGAACCGCTACACCACGGCTTACCTTAAATACAGTGCCATCACCTTTGCTATTCTGGTAGCCGTAACTTATTCACCAGTGTCATTCCTGGGATTGCTATGGAGCGTGGTTGCCCCTGCCAGCGTGCTGCTGGCCCTAAACAAAGTCCGACCTGCCGAGCTTGAACATGCCAAGCAGTCTATCCGCTCAGCCCGCCGCCAAACCCACCGAACTACCAAGTAAGGCTAATCTGTATATTCTAGGAAAATGCGCTTATCAAAGCCGCCGCGCTTTTGAGCTTTTTGGGCCCGGGCAGCCTCGATTTGCTCCGGGCTAAACCCCTGTGTCTTGCCAATGGCGTACAGGACTTCTAGCGCGTCTGCCAATTCTTCGACATTGGTGTCTTCTTCGATCTCGTCGGTCTCTTCGCGTAACTTAGCAATAAGTGATTGCAGATACCCCTTGTCGTCTTGGATGATATGCATATGTGGCGTGTCACCATTCGCTTTGCAAATATCAGGGATTAGGTCACGGACGAGCTTGTTGTGTTGTTTCATAGGTTTGCCTTACTTTGTGCCACCAGGATTTGGTCGGACAGGTTATTTAGCTTTTGGGTATTAGGATCAGAAGAGGGGTCATTGGTGCTACCAGAGCCATAACACATCAGGCTTGGGTTAGAGTAATTCTTGAGCTGCACCTGCAAAAAGCTCACATTGGATGCACAGGCAGCAGTAACCTTAATACCTTGCGCGGCAGCTACAGCCTTCTGGATAGCACCATAATCAAAGGTCCCCTTGCGGTAATCCTGCCGGTTGCCTGCCTTGGGGTTTCCGCCCAAGCAGACATTGTCCCCTTCCAAAGAATAACCGCTACCGTCCGGATGAATAACAAGAGTGGTACTACCCTGGGCGCACGCACTGCTTACGAGCACGTCACTTTGACCCACTACCAGATGGTGCACAGACCAATTGTATGTGCCCATGGCGATAATTACGACGACAGCAAAAACACCCAAAGCAATCTTGGCCCACTTTGGCAGCCGTGATACTACTGGCTCACCCTTGGCGGATTCGTCTTTTACGGGGTTTTTGGTCTCTGTCATATGCTCTATTTTGCCCGATCAAGACCAGATGTCAACGAAGCATTACCAGATTAGAGTAGCCTAGTAGGGACATGTCTTGGTAACAGTGCGCAGCTGCAATACCTGGCCGTCTTGCACAAATGCGTGGCTAGCCCAGTACTGCTTACTTTTGGGTGTGGCCCCTTCTAGTTCTGGGCGAGGTGGCACCAGCCTGCCGATACGGGCGTCACAAAGTTCGTACATGCCATCACCTGCACGGTGCTTGAGCCCTACAGTCACATATTTGGTAGCAACCGGTTTGCCGCCTTTAATAAACCGCGTGTATGTATTGTCGCGATAGACCTGGGCATAAAAGACGGCGTCATCACTAGGGGTATCAATAATAAAATCGTAGCCGACAGTACGGCCTAGGTTGCGCTCGAACGTAACTTCATCCCCTGTGAGATTCTTGTTTGCAAGCGCCTCTTTTACCAGGCTAAGAAGCTGGGGCTGCCGTGAAATGTTTTGGGCAGCTTCAGAATTTATAAGATCAACGCATATTTCGATGCCGTCTGGTGTGGTGCATATTGGATGAAGCATCCCTTTAAGTATGCGCCCCTTTGCTACCATTACCTAATTTAGGGCTATGGGGAGTGCTTGACAATACCAGTCGAAAGTCCTATCATTCAACTATATGGTTGAATCAAACGCATTAGACAATCTGTTTATGGCCCTATCGGACGGCACCCGGCGCGACATCCTAAGCTTAGTTGCAAAGTCCGAAATGAGTATTGGCGAAATCGCCCAGCACTTTAAGCTGACGTTCGCGGCTGTGTCAAAACATATCAAAGTGCTAGAGCGTGCGAATTTAATCACCAAACAACGCCGTGGGAAGGAGCAACTAGTGATTATCGTCCCTACCACCTTGGGCGTAGCCCGCAAGCAGATCGACCACTACGCCCAGCTATGGTCTGACCGTTTCGACCAGCTTGACTCGCTACTACAAGCCGACAGTTCTGAGCACGGCAAACATGCATAAGTGTTAAATAAAGGAGCAGATATGAGCCAAACCACATTTACCATCAAAGAAGACAAGAAGACCTTAGTCGTTGAGCGCACTTTTGGCGCACCACGCAGTAAGGTCTGGGCCGCCTGGACCACACCCGAAATGCTTGAGAAATGGTGGGGGCCAAAGGGCTGGACTACTACCGTAAAACACATGGACTTCAACAATGGCGGTTACTTGCATTACGGCATGAAGTGCGAGGATCCCGAGCAAAAAGACTGGTACGGCAAAACTGAGTGGGGCAAGTCAACCTACAGCGATATTGACCCTGAAAACTCCTACACTTATGCTGACGCTTTCTGTGATGAGGACGGTAACGTCACTCCTGGTATGCCCATCGTAAACATCAACATGCAGTTTATCGAGGAAAACGGCACAACCCGCGTAGTGAGCACCACTTTCTTTAATAAGCCCGAGGACCTAGAGCAGGTTATAGCTATGGGCATGAAGGAAGGTCTGGAACAAACCTGGGACCGTTTGGAAGAACTACTCGCCTAAAACTGCCCAGCTCAAACAAAAAGCCCGCGATACCTGCGGGCTTTTTGTTTGTCTGCCTGGCAATAACTCGCGTTGTGATATTGAGACTGGTGCAGTTTTGGCGTAGACGGCTATACTGATAGCATGGCTTCTTAAAGACCCTTGATCTCTTCCCAAAGTTCTTCAGGTAGGTCTACTGTTTCGTTTGTTTCACTTGTAGCCTTCCGCTTGCCAGCCTCTACTCCTGGAATGCGGATTTCCTCGTCGGGCAAGGTTCGACTCTTTTGAATATTAGCGAGCAGTTCGCTATTTTGTTTTTTGAATTCATCTGGGTCAACCATTGCCGCTGGATCAAAGGCAATAATAACAGCACCTCGGCGAGGTAGCTTACCAGCAAAAGTGCTACCAGCAGTGCTTTCAATCATCATAGGCACTCCAACGAGTGAACCTGTCATAACCTCAATCATAAGCGCCAGGGCGTAGCCCTTATAGTCACCAAAGGCTTTTACTGAATAGGCCTCTTTACCGTCTCGAGTAATCTCGCCTTTTTCGTTATAAAAGGCCTCCGGTGGCAGAGGTGTGCCGTATTTGTTGGCCAAGCGTACCTGACCCCAGGCGTGCTTAGCGGTAGCCATGTCTATGACCAACGGTGCACCGGTGGTAGGGACGCCATAAGCAATCGGATTAGTGCCAAGGGTTGGATCGAAGCCACCGGGAGGAGCTATAGATGTGCCACCGCCACTATTTATGACAACTGTCATATATCCCTGTTCGGCAATATATTCAGCAATGGCACCGGGTCGCAGCCAGCTATCCATGTCCTTGATGAGTACAGTGCCAACACCTTCCGCTTTCGCACGCTTTATGGCTTCATCTGCGGCACGCTTGCCAATGACATTCCCCGAAGCTCCTTTGGCGTCAAGGGCAAATAGTGCGTGAGTGTCCTTCCGGACAACCGGCTCCTCGTGCGCCTCTGCTTCGCTCTGGGCAAATGATACAAAACTGGCAAGACCGTGGCTGGTGTGACCGCGCAATTCACCGCCAAGATACATATTGATGATGAATGATATGTCGTCATCAGCATAGCCTTTCTTCGCGAGCACGTCTGTCATTTTAGCGT
>CBJLZK010000022.1:0-9547 GCA_966427515.1 uncultured bacterium
TTGACTGCATTGCCCGCGAGTTTTCGGTAGAGCAAAACGGCGCCATCATCGAAAAAGCCATCAAGTATCACAAACGGGGTATCATTGGTATCGACGTGGCGGGGCCAGCCAACCCTAATTTTCACCTTAAGGACTACGTCAAAATGTTTCAAAAAGCCCAGCGCAAAGGGCTCAAAATTACAGTACATTCAGGCGAAGTCAAGGCTGCCAATGACATGTGGGAAGCCCTGGAGTATGCGAACCCGCAGCGTATTGGCCATGGCATCTTGGCAGCCTACGACAAACCGCTCATGCAGGAGATAGTCAAACGCAAAGTAGTGCTCGAGGTCTGCCCGCTGTCAAACCTTGCCACCAAAGCCGTAGAGAACCTAGATGAAATGCGTTTTATCTTGCGCACACTGGTAGAGAACAAAGTACCATTTACGATCAATACCGACTGGCCCGAAATTATCGAAGGCTGCAGATTGCGCAGCCAATATGCCTTCTTGCTGAATAACGGACTATTAACTGAACAAGAGCTGAAGCGTTGCACACGAACCGCTTTTGCTGCTTCATTCATCCCCAAAAAGGGTGGGCTGGAAGCATACCTATAAGGTATACTACGCTTATGTATAGCAGGCAGTTGGGCCGGAACTCGCGCAATCATACAGCACGAAGTCCTTGGTATCTATCTCCACGCTTCTTGCGTGATTGCTCGATTATACTCGTCGGTTTATTCGTAATTGTTAATGCCGGACTGTGGGCTTACTACAAGGACCGGACCTATCCCCATACTAAAATTATCCAGACCTCGATCGGCAGCGTGGCCTTTAGCCAGCTCGCCCAAAAGGCTAGTGACCTCAAATTAATCCCGCAAACAGTCCAGCTGGAATACAACGGCCAAAAAGCCACAGTCAACCTTGATGACATTGGTATCCACAAAGATGTTAGCCGTGCTGCCGACAGCGCCAAAGCCCAGCGGTCATGGTTGCCAATTGTTAACCTGTTTAAATCGCCGCAGCTCAAAGCACCAGTTGTGATCGACAGCAAAGTATTGGCTCAAAAGGGGCAAGTAATCGCCACTGCCTTCCACAAGGATGCCGTGGATGCCCAGTTAACAATTAATGGCACGACGGCAAACATCGTTAGCGCTCAAAACGGCTGGGATCTGCAAGTAACCAAATTGGGTGACGCCATCCTAGCTAGTTTGGACCACGGCAAGACGAGCGTTACGGTACCTGTCCTAACCAATACGCCTAAGGTCACTACAGTCTCGCTAAAAGCCAACCAGCAAAACTTGCAGCAACAAATTGGCACGCAGTTGTCATTTACATACAATGGTCATTCCAAACAAACCACCAGTACCGACGTTGCCAAATGGTTTGTCCGGTCTGGTACTGGATACAAGTTATCCGATGATGCTGTCGGTAACTATTTAGTAGGTGTTGGCCAGTCGTTTGGCATTCACGTCAAAAATATCAGCCAGGTTGTCAGCGATGTTAACAGCGACATCTACAGCCTTAAGAGCACTACCATCCCACTCGCCCAGCAAGTAGCCTCCAAGACTATGCACTACTGCACGGCCTTAAAGGGCGTCGACCAATCAGCCATGCCACAATTACAGTCAACGCTTGCCAGTGTCTACAACGACTACCGTGGCTGGAACGTAGGCGGCCTCATCGACTTTGAACCAGCTACTTCTAATTGTGACTTTACGGTCTGGCTAGTATCGTCCGACCAAATGACGAGCTTTGGAGCAATTTGTGACCCTGTGTGGAACTGTGAACCGGGTGGCAACAATGTCGTGCTCAACTACGATCGCTGGACCAAAGCTACGGGACCCTGGCTATCCGTATATCCTGACGGCAATATCGAGGAGTACCGTGCTATGGCAATCAACCACGAAACCGGGCACCAGCTGGGCTTCGAACATTCAGTATGTACGCCATCGATGGCAGGACAGCCGTCGCCGGTTATGCAGCAGGAGTCGATCAACCTCCATGGCTGTACCTTTAACGCTTGGCCACTGCCGACTGAACTGGCCACCCTCAAGCAACGGCTTGGGCTATAAACTTTTTGATAGCCCCATATTCTCGTATTGGCCTGGTAAACCAGAAGGACGCGACTTTCGGGGATGCGTCCTTCACTTTATACGTAATTTTTGCGGAGCAGTACAAACACGCCAAAGCCGCTGGCCAATTGTAGCCAGTAGGTGATCAGGCGGTACAGCAGCACGGCAGCCAGGGCTGGAACCGCCGCGTAGCCATACGCCACCAACGCCGCCACCAGTCCAGCTTCGGCACCACCCAACCCGCCGGGCGTAGGTGTAGCCGTAGCCGCCGCCACACCCAAGCTAAAGATCACAAAGATATCTACAGCAGACGGTTGGTGATGTGCAATTGCCCACACGCTAAAGAACAGTACAGCGACATAACACACGGTCAGCCCCATCGAACAGAGCAGGGCCCCCACCAGCCGCCACGGATGGTGCCGGTACGATGCAAGCTGCAATAAAGCCTGCATCAAAACACGTTCAATATGCTGGCGTAAGCGCCGCGAGATCAAAGCGTTTAGTAGCAGCATAACGGCGCCGACGGCCAGCAGGATATTCCAACCGGGCAAGTGGGGCACATGCAGTTGGCCGAGCGTACGTGGGCCCTGGAACACCACAACCACCAATAGCAGCACCACATGTCCCAGAAAGCCAAGCGTATTATTAGCCCCAGCTACGGCTACAGCTTGGGGCAACGTATGGCCGCGCTTATGCAAATAACGCACGTTCATGGCCAGGCCGCCCAATCCAGCTGGCAGCAGACGGTTGGCAAAAGCGTTAGCGAACTGCACGGCCACCGTCAGCCAATAAGGCAGGTGTTTGACGGCAAGCAATTTGTACATACCGCCCGAAAACAGGTGCGTAGCGAACAGGCTACAGATAGCCAGGCTCACATACAACCACTGTGCGTTCTCTAGTGCGTCCAGGCTGCTAGAAAAGTTATGTATCCTTGGCACCACTACGTACAGGAGTAGCAAAAAGATTGCTAGCAGGGCTAGGCGCTCCTTGGTGCGGTCGGGCATCTCTGGAGCAGTGATTTTGCTCATATTTACCAGTATACCCTCTAGTGTTGTGTAAACATATGCATTATGATTAGAGATATGATAAGCGTGTTGGCGTCTTCGCAGCTCAATAATGCGATTGGGCAATCCAAGAGTACGTTTGAACGTATAACAGATACACTCTTGAGCGCCAGGTCTTTGATTGCATTCGTGGTTGCTTTTGGTATCGCCATTATTCTGGGCCGCATCATCGCGGCCATTTTGCGTACCTTTGCCCGGGCGGTTAGCCGTCGTGCCGATAAGGCCGAGAACTTAAAGGACGTTAACAGGCTACGACGCATCGAAACCCTGACTATTCTGTTCACGGCACTTATCCGTATGGTCCTAGTGGCAATGGCAGTGTACTTCTGGTGGGTGTATGCCCATCCCGCCCAATCGGGTAACGCTCTGATTGGTGCCAGTGCCGTCGTGATTATTATTGGTGGTGCTACTGTCGGTCCGTTATTCCGCGACATCGCTTCTGGCGGCATCATGATGGCCGAACACTGGTTCGGTGTGGGCGACTATGTAAAGGTCGAACCATTCGGCGACCTGCAAGGCGTGGTCGACCGCGTAACGTTGCGCTCTATCCGTATCCGCGGCATTAATGGCGAAGTTATCTGGATCAATAACCAGAACATCGCAGGCGTCAGGGTCACACCAAAGGGCGTACGTACTATAGCCATCGACTTGTTTGTAAACGACTTGGAGCGCGGCCTAGAGATGATCGAAACCGTTAACTTGCGTCTGCCCGCAGGCCCGCTGATGCTCGTACGGCCATTACATATCATGACCAAAAACGAAGTGGCCGACGGTTTATGGCACTTGGTTGCAATCGGTGAAACTGCTCCTGGCCGTGAATGGCTACTCGAAAAATACGCTATCCAGATGATGCAGGAGCTCGACGACCTTCGCAAGCGCAAGATCATGGTGACAGACCCAATTTCCAGGTACGCCGACAGCGACGCAGAACGCCGTTTTGCCCGCACCATTCAAAACGCCCGCAAGTCGTCTTTGCAGCGCCGCAGGTTGCCATTGCCAGAGAATTTAACCAGCCAAATCTCGAACCAAATCAAACCGCTCACTAAGCGTTCTACCGGCGCCAAACGCCAGCAAAACAGGCATCGCAAAATCCAGTAAGCGGCCAATAAATTACCCCTGTTAGCGTGACGCAAGCCACGTGATAAAAGTAAAAATCCTTACAGTAAATCCCCAGCCTTAAGCAGTACGATGATATTGCTGTTTAACAGTAAAAGTAGACAGTAAAGGGGGTTATAAAATAATGAAAAAGGTAAAGATCCTTTCTCATCCAACACAGATAGCAACCATCCAGCTAGAAGATCTAGCATATGATACTTCAAGCGAACAGGCGCACGAAAAAGTAAACCGGGTCCAAATCCGCAAGTGGCGCAAGCTTCGACGCGAACTCGCCTAACGACAGCTGTAACGCCTCTCAAAACTTTGACTTCAAAACCAGGCCACCACCAAAAGGCCTGGTTTTTTTTGATATCACTGTTTGTTCAGCACAGCACATCAAGGCGCAGGCGTTAGCTATCATTGATAGATGGTTTTTATACAACATTCCTATCTGTTGCGTAAGATTGAATCCATCTATTAACTCGTGCTAGCATAAGTGCTTTGAACGGCCAGGGAATACTAGCTCAGACCACTGAGTTGTATTGAATGTATATACATAACCCACTGCCTGAAAGGACGCTATGGCCCGATTACCTATACCCGGAAAAGACGACGGCACCTGGGGGCACTTGCTAAATAATTTCTTATTGACAGAGCATAATGCCGATGGCTCGCACAACACCGAAATGCTCATCCGCTCATCCTATGTACAATCAGCGCTTAATGACAAACTAAGCCGCAGCAGCGATGAGGTACTAGGCGCAAGCCTAACCTTGGACGGTAGTGTGGGTGGTAAGCAACTGTCGCTCACATCCTCATATACTGGTGGTGACGATACGCAAGCAGGCACAGACTCCACTACCAGGATAAACCTGGAGTCATACCAGCGGGCCAATTATCACGGCTACGGCGAAACAATCCGTCATTATTTGAAGCGCAAGGACGCGAAGGCGATGGAAGCGTGGTATGGACCAGACCAACTTTACGATAGCGACCGCAATGCAATCGGCACCGCCTTTAGCGCCTGGACATGGGTTGGCGCTCACTACGAAGCCAACGACCATAACTCACTACATATGCACTGGGAGGTAGAGGTGCCCGATAGCACTGGCGCCCTACAAGGAAGACTCGAGATACCCTTTGGCAACCCAGCGACAGGGGAGGTTGGACTTGATAAAACCATCATCAAAACCAACTTAGCAGACCTTAATGTCAGGTGCTCAAACGGTCAGGCTCTGCGTCTATCGGCAGTCGCAGGCAATAATATGGACGTACAATTCAGCCATGATTCAGACGGTGGCACAGCCTATCGTCGCTGGGCACTCAGAGCAAATGCCACTGCCGAAACTGGGAGCAATAATGGCACCGACTTTCAGGTATTGTCGTATGACGACAATGGCACATTTATGACCCAATCGCTACATATCGAGCGACGGACTGGGAACGTAGCGCTTGGCAGTAGTTCACCGACCGCCAAGCTTGATATTAATGGCAGTTCGCTTAGGCTGAGAACCTCCAAAACCCCGGCCAGTGCGAGCGCCACCGGTACTGCCGGTGAGATTTGCTGGGACATTAACTACATCTATATTTGTGTCGCTACTAATACCTGGAAGCGCTGCGGCCTTAGCAGCTGGTAGCTAATCTTCTAGCGCAGAAATAGAAGGTATCTCTACGACCTGGCGCGTACCCCACGCCGTCCTAAAGCAAGTCGCCATGGCGTACCACCGCATCGAACGCAACACGATGGCCGACCAAAAAGCAGCTACGGGCGCCAGCAGGTAGCCAAACAACTGTGAGCGTAGGGTCATATCTGATCTAACTATCGCGAAGTACCTGACAGTCTGGATGTAACCGATCACGAGCGGAACCAGCAATAGCAGCCAGGGCAAGTCATCGCCGTCCATCAATGGCAAGATAATCAAAAGCTCTAGTAAAATCAGTGTACTCGATAGCAACACGCCCCATCCGATTAACTGACGGATAAATGACCATGAAATGATCGGCAAGTATCGCAAGCGCCACCATGATCTGATAAATGAGCCACGCAGCCAGCGCATCTGCTGCCTTACATGATGGTCAAAGGTTACAGGCATATCAGCGAAGACAATCGCCGATGGCTGCTGCACAGCCTTGCCTTGCAGCAGGGCAAACAGTGTTAGGAATGAGTCATCCGAAAACCGGACGGCCCTGCCAAAAAAGGTTTCGCTCGTGTAGCCGTGCTTAATAGCGTCATCGACTACTGATGCTCTGTAAAATGCCAACCCGCCACTATTAACCAGCACGCTGCCAAGTACTGACATCGAAGCACGGTCAATGAGCTGTTGCACGCCTACAAATAATAGGTCAGTAAAGCGTGCCAAAATACTGTCCTGGGCGTTTTTGGCGATAACCAGCCCGGCTACGGACTGAATTTTGGGATCGCCAAATGGCTTGATACCTTCCTGGATGGCCTGCGGGTCAAGAGTGCCATCAGAGTCTATAGTAATGATGATCGTCTTGTCGCTGCGGTCCACATTACTGAGTGCCGTGACATGAGCGTGTCGCTTGCCCTTGTTCTGTTTATGGCGGTGCCAGGACACCCTTACATTTTGCCTCGCGGCGGCAGCCTTAAACCACCGCTTAACTTCGGCATAATCCTCTTGGGTCGTAGCATCATCTACAACATGCACTTCGTCGGGCATATGCGTCTGACGAAGCAAAGACCCCAAACAGTCACGAAGTGCATGTCTGCATTCGTTATAGACCGGCACAATCACTACAGTATGCACATCAAGTTGCTGCTCACTCTTGTACGCCCGATGAAATAATGAAAGTACTAACTGGATTACAAGCAATAGTCCAGACCCAATATAAAACAGCTTGAAGTGCACATGTTGGCCGCTATAAATTGTCCAACTCTCCCATAGCACCCAGCCTACAACTGCGACCAAAACTAAGCCCACGGGCAAGGCACGGTATGGCTTATATGTAGCGGTTAGGATGTTATGGTGAGATCGTTGGTTATGTAGACTGTTTGTTATTTTTATACTTCGTTTGAAAAAAGTACGGATGGCGGCAGTAGTTAGGATTACTAATAGAATTCCGGTCAGGACAGTATATTCAGGTACGTCCAGGAACATCTGAAAAGCCTCATTGTTAATGTTGGTTCTTTTCAGATAATTGCATCAATTTTATATAAATGTCAAACATATTTTAAACACTAGTACTTACTCAACGTTCCCCGAGCCCTCATCGTCCACTTGTTGTGCATTGGCCTCACTAGCATTAGTTTGCCCTTCGTCGTACACCTGATGCTCGTCCAATCCTGTGTCGAGCTCAGGATGGTCTGATGGAAGGTTGTTGGCGCCTGTTTCGTCGTCGTTTTCTTCAGGAGGAGCGGCGGGGGTGCCGTAATCTTGCTGGAGAGGCTGCTCGGGGACGTCAAGGTCGCCATCTGGTGGTTGATATTGCGTGTCGTCATACTTAGTCACTGCTAGCCTCCTAACTTACTTACACATTTATTACACACCCATATCCTGAAGCACACAGTTAGAAACCTTACTTTAATACGTATAGCAAGATCACAATGTGGACAAGCTGGGCATTGCCGTGCATCATACTGTCCGTTAAACTGGTACGGTTAAGCGAACAATAAACAAGAATATTCAGGAGGGTCTACCCGTGTCTGTGCTCGGTGTGTATTTTATTTGTTACGGCGTTTTGGCGATCTCGCACATTTTGGTGCAAATGTACATCGGGCACATGGAGCACCGGCGGCAAAAGGCTAAGCACTTCACGGAGTGGCACAAAGGGCATTACCCAACCGTCAGTGTGGTGGTACCAGCCTACAACGAAGAACCTCAAATTTTGTATAACTGTATCGAGTCTATCGCCGACCAGGATTATGAATCGCTAGAAGTGTTGGTGGTTGACGATGGGTCGTCCAAGCGCGAGGAACTCAAAAAGTCAGTGTATGACCATTTTGAACACGACGAACATGTACGCATTATTTACACGCCAATTAATGTCGGCAAACGGCACGCCCAAAAGTTTGGGTTCAACCGGGCGACTGGCGATATTATCGTCACCGTTGATTCGGACACGATCTTACCACCAGGCTCGGTCAGGCAACTCATGCAGCGCTTTAAGGATCCGACAGTAGGGGCGGTAACCGGTGACGTACGGGTCGAAAACATGAAGGTTAACATGCTGACCCGTTTAATCGGCTACCGTTACTGGTCGGCGTTCCACCAAGAGCGGGCAGCGCAGAGCTACTTTTATGTGCTGATGTGCTGCTCGGGGCCGTTTTCGGCTTACCGCAAAAGCGTGATCGACCACGTCAAAGACCGCTACACCAGCCAAAAGTTTATGGGGCGTAAATGCACCTTTGGGGACGACAGGCACCTTACCAACTTAGTGCTCGAAGAAGGCTACCGCGTCGTCTTCGACAATAAGGCCATAGCATACACGCACGTGCCCGAAAAACTGCGCATATACATTAAGCAGCAAATACGTTGGAACAAGAGCTTCTACCGCGAGATGTTATGGACACTCAAATCATATCGTAAGCATCATGCCTACATGATCTACGACTTAATTATGCAGTTTACGCTGCCGTTCCTATTATTAGTGGCGTTAGGTGGCATGGTGTGGCAGTCTGTGCACTATGGGCCGCACGTTATCCTGACGTACATGGCCACCATCGTCATCATTGCAGTGCTTAGAGCTATGTACGGTATTTTCCGCACCCGCGACTTATGCTTTTTGCTGTTTGTACTGTACGGCTTTATTCACTTATTTTTGTTGATGCCAACACGGTTGTATGCGCTATGCACCATCAACCAAACTAAGTGGGGTACCCGGTAAGGTTACGGCTACAAGCCCTTGTTGTTGATGTCTTTGTCGAACAAAGAGACAGGGATGTTACCCTGGCTGGCGCGCGCCATAAATTCACGGAAGACAGTCTTGTCATTAATGTCCTGGCCATACGACCAGTCAGTGGCTTCGGTAACCGAGCTCTTGTCTTGGCTAAACACGTTAACTGACACGCGATATTCGTTTTGCTGGTAGTCTTGGATGTACTGCACGGCGTCGATCACGCTGTCCAAGATAGCCTTGCGCTCACTTGGCGACAAAGTAACTTCGCTGGACTTGTCGTTGGTGTATTTAGCGTAGAATGAACCAGTGTTGAACCAAATGTCGCGGGTATGCAGTTCGCGGGCTGCGGCAATCGCTAGGTCGGGCTGTAAGAATTCAGAAGCCTTAAAGATCTCGCGGCGGGGACTAGCCGTTGATTTAGACACCCAAGGGAACCCTTGGATACCAATACTCGTAACGTACGATTTATTGATGTTTTGCA